>QMSC01000065.1 GCA_003649515.1 Thermoprotei archaeon
AGAAGGTAGCGCGCAGCCTCAAAGCTGTGACACATCATATCCAGCAGAACTCCACCGCCGGAGATCGTGGGGTTCCAGAACCATGAGGCATGGGGTCCGCCGTGCTCCTCAGCTGCTCTAGCAAGATATGGTCTACCGCTATACTTCGAGCCGTACTTCCATACTATTTCCCGCCCTCTTGTAACCGAAGGAGCAAACACCTGGTTTTCTAGATATCCGTGGAGGAGCCCCGCTTTCTCGATAAGCCTTATCATCTCCTTCGCTTCAGCAACGTTCCTGGCCAGTGGTTTTTCACAGGCTACACCTACGAGGTTGCCCTCACCCTGCTCAGCTTCTTCGACTATCGTTCTGACTACCGGTATCCTTGTATCGTTGGGCGTTAGAATCCAAACAGCATTAACGTTGGGATCCCTTAGCATTTCGCGAAGATCAGTGTAGACTTTGGGCTTACCCACGCCCAGTTGCTCCGCTAATGCGGCTAGCTCTTTAGCCCTCTTCTCAGTGCGACTGTAAATAGCTACAATATCGGCGTTCCTAACGCCTGTCCACGATTTAACGTGGAACCTAGCTGAGAAGCCGGCGCCGATTAACCCCACACCAAGTCTCCTAGAGGACATGTGTACACCAAAAATAGGTTAGTCTTTAAGGAATATAAAAGTTTGAAACGTCAGGATGCTATTGACTCGCAGTCTAGGCGCTCTAATCGCGCTCAATTGACCGGAATACACTTGGTAGTACTGACCGAGTACCCGTATACTATCTCTTATCGTCCCTCTCCTTGAAGCGCTTCTTCATCTCCCTATACACTAGCTCGATAACCTCCTCCGCTACATCGGGTGGTATGCGCTCAGTGTTAATTGCTATGTCAAAGGGCGGTAGGTGCTCTAAGTCGGCGTTAAAGTACTTCTTAACCATCTTCGAGACCTTTTTATCCTCCTCCTCAACTTCCTTTAAGACAACGAATAACGGTTTACTCTCCTCCTGCATCTTCTTTATAGCCCTCTCATGGCGAGGCGCTACTAACAGTACTACAAAGGTATCACTCCGCTCCTTAGCTACCACTAATCCCGCTTCTCCCTCAATGACCGATGGCCTATCGCTCCTAAGCACTTTGTCTATGCCCCCCTCAGATGAGCTTCCATTAATTATTTCGAGCCCTAGTCTGTTTCTGAGTAGCCTAGCTACGGTACCCAATCCGGCACCTGGAAGCTCGTAAACTACTATATGTCGTGGAGCTGTGACCTTAGTGGTCGGTATCGGAATAAGGGTCTCGGGCACCTTGATTAACAGTAAGGATCTGGCTATATCGGCCAAGAGGGCGAAGGCGAAGGGAAGCCTTGGATCGATGTTCCATAGAACTCCTCCTAGAATTCCGCAGGGAATTGCAACAATGCGGAAGACAACGTTTCTGAACGAGGTCCAACGAGAGACGTACTCCCTTGGGAAGGACTCTATAATAGTTGCTGCAAGCGCGGGCGTGGACGCTGCATATACGCCATATAGGGCCCATGCTATAATTGGTGCAATGAATGAATAGGGATTTTTGAAGGTCCCAGCCAGTATAAGCGTAATAAAAGTGAGCCAGAGAAACGGTCGGAGCCCTAGGACGATCTTCTTCCTTCCTATTTTGTCGGATAGCTTCGATATGGGGATTAGGAGAAGGATATAGGTCAGCGACTGGGCTGTTGAGAGGAAGCCTATCAGAAATTCGGGGGTTCCACATACCTCATAGGCGTAGAGAGACCAGAAGGGGTTGACTACAATATTTACCATAGCTCCTAAAGCGACAAAAGCTGCCCAATAGTGCAGTTTCCTCTCACGGCTTATTTTATAGACCTTAATTAAGTCGCAGAACGGCTCTTTAATTGACAATTTAGGCTTAGGGTTGCTGAACGCCTCAGGAACTCTGAGCTTACGGGCTACGTAAAGCGTTGCCAGCATTATAAGTACGCACTGGACGAAGAACGCGTATTTTACAACTATCAAACCGCCCATAAAGGAGATTATACAAGCGCATAGGGGCGGCACTACTATGGAAATCGCATTTGTTGCGGCGTTTATTATCGCTATACTGGTACTTCTCGACCTGCTCTTAGTTACCACTCTGATTATGTACTGGTAGGATGGCGCTATAAGTGAGCTGGCAACCGCGCTTATGACGAATGCAGGAATGAGTATTGGCCAGCTATTGGCTAGGAAGAACAATAGGGGAGGGATGCAGGTGAGGGCCGAGCCAACGATGAACACCTTCCTCCTTCCGAAATTATCGCTGACCCAACCGCTGAACGTTATCGCAATCAGAATCACTACTGAGCTTAGGGAAGTGAGCATGCCTAAAATTAGAGCATCAGCGCCTAAGATGTGTTTGAAATATATTATGCCAAGACCGCCAGTAGCCCCTCCTGCTACCGCGACAATTACCGCCCGGATTAAAAGTATTCTCAGCTGGTCGTTCCTTCTAAGTAGCCCTATTATATTACTATCCGACTCGTCTTCCTCCATTACATCCCTCCCCTAGAGAGACTCAGAGCCAATCTCAGCATAGAGTTTGATAAGGTCTCCTATATAATACTATTTCATAACGTTTTGACTGGAAACGCTTCAGCAGATTATTTCGCTCACTGATTCTGTTGTGATTTTAAATTCGCAACATCATAACACTGAATTAAGAGACTATAGTGATGCGTGATAATACATCTAACACTTTATCCTTTAAACGATTCGAGTATACCGGCTATTCGCTCCCGATTCTTGAGCACTAGGATTACGATCAGTGCAATAATGAATACTAGGAAAATCCAGCCATACTCCTTCAGTAAACTCCTCTTCCTATAAACTTCCAACACTAAGGTGCTTGTTTGATGCATTTTCCTCCCCTCCTGAGTCCAAGTGATCCTGACCTCTAGGGGTAGGGTTCCTAATGGAGCTTCAGTACTTACATCAACTTCAAATACCACTAGCCTGCTCTCCTGAGACCTCATTTCACCGACATAAGTGCTTGTGCTCCCCGTAAGGAAGGGTGAGAAAATATCGACGCGAACTTCAGTTGCCGTAGTATTAGATATATTTTTCACAACCAGCATCACCTTTGCTCCTCGAGCGCCGGGAAATACGGAAAGGGACGTGAAGTTCCAAGCCCTAAAGAGGGCCTTTTCTAATACAGTCAACTGAAATGCTAGCTTTGTATTGTTAGAGACGAGCTCTAAAATGTGGTTTCCTGGCGGAGTCTCCTCAGATATATCAACTAGAAATAATGCCGTGAAAGTTTGCCCAACGGGGAGGTAAGGTATGAGCACTCCAGCTGATGATGCAGTCGACGGCCTAATCCACGCGTTCCCCCTAAACTCCACTTCTAAGTTTCGAGCCACATAGTCGCCTATGTTTGCCAGCACTACGTATACCCTAACCAGCTTGTCTCCAGGGAAGACCACTGATGGCTTTGTATACGTCTGGACCACCGCGAGCTTGTGCTCCCCCTCAACTCTAAAGCCAAGTGTAAAGACCTTTTCATACCTCTTGCCGAGCTCATCTTCATATGAAAGGGCTGCTACCAGCTGGATCGCGCCGTATACCTTAGGTTGAACGAAAACTTCATATGTAGCATAGGACTCAGATCCCGGATTCAGAACACCTAGACACCTGCTAGACGAGCCTACTACACTCGCGGCTTCAGCACTCAACGACGTAAGCGCGAGCGTTACGTTTAGTGCCCGACCTGGACCGTTATTTCTGACCGCTACTATGACTCGATTTAATTGATTAGCTCCAATAGTGTTATTTAAAGTCGCCACCTCCAGATTCGGCCTTGGAGGACTCTCAACCCTAAGCGCGATGCTCAGACCATCCGAAAACTCATTTCCATAGGGATCTCTGTACCTCAGCCTTGCATTCAGCACTACGGCCCCTCCTGCAGCCTTCGAAATGAACGCTTTAACTCGAATATCAAGAGCCTCACCGCTTCTTATGACTTTAAAGTAGCAACGGCTTTGTCGAAGTATAAACAGGTTCTCCGAAGACAAGAAGTCGATTACCACTTCTTGGGCCTCCTCTCCGCCAACATTCCTTACTCGTAGCGCGATTTCACATTCCTTTCCCGCCGTAAGGGGAGAAGCTGGCGTCTCGATCATAAGAACCGGGATGTCGGATCTCGCAACCTCGATGCTTAACGCTAGGCTAACATGTCTCCTATCTCCCCCTTCATCTAGGTAGCTTACGCTAAGCCTAAGCGTGGTTGTTCCTGAGAACCCCCTATCAGCTCGCATAAGAGCTCTAAATGAATACACCCCACCTGGTGACAGGCGGCTCACGTAAGCCGACATTCCCTCTAGTACTCCAACTCCACCACCAGCTGGTGAAAGGGTTATAAAGACCTCACGCGCTAAGCCAGCGCCGATATTCTCTAAGGTGATTACTACATCCGAGATCTTTCCTGAAATGAGGGTTTTCGGGTACACGTATGCAGCGAAGCTGGGTAAACTGTATGTCTTAATGGAAAAGCCGAGGGTGACGGTAGTTGACTGGGGGTTTTTCTGAAAATCTGCATAAGAAATGGTTACTGTTATGGCGCCAGAATCCCCTGCAGTACTGTCAACCATCATAGTTACGTTAATGTACTTCACATCTCCAACTTCCATTAATCCGAAGTTGAATATGTTGGTTCCGACAATGGTTATGAAGGGGCTCGCTGAAGTCACCCTGATCTCCACGGCCCTCGCAGGCGTTGAGTAGACTTCTAAACGCAGTCTTACAGTGTTGAGTTTGCCCTTAACCGCTGTCCCGTCCACTAACTCTAGGCTAAAGCTAGGTTCTCCGAGGAAACCTACCTGAAACTCGTGTTCCTCAAAACCTGAAACAGAAACAGCAGTATAGTTCAGTTCAAGCTTAGCAATGTAATACGAAGACCTAGCATTCTCGGGGATCGACAGGTTAAATACAAGCTTTATGGTACCTCCGCTTCCGATGTATCCAGCATAGGTGCTAGAAGACTCCAGCGTTGTGCCCGCAACATCGAAGACCTTTAATGTAGCGTTCAAGTCAAGTGATGCAGATTCTCCTAAGAATTTTAACTCGACAGCCAGGGAGTTGACGGCGCCGAGCACGAGGGGCTCCTCCCAGTAAACGTCCCTTACCTCAAAGAGAGATCCTCTTGCAGAGATTTCGCTAGAGCATAGGGCTATCAAGACGAGGATTATAAGGATAATAACTGCTGTTCTCCGCATGGCTAGTCCACCCGGAATCTCAAGAGCTTCACCGCAAGTATGAAGAAGAACAGGGTTTCAATTAAGAGTGCTAACACTTCTTCCGCCGTATCGTAGAGAGTCCAGCCTCTCAAGAGGATGTTCCTGAAGGCTCTGAGGAAGTAGTAGAGGGGAAGAAGCTTACTAATGGCTCTAACTTCAGGTGAGAGAAGCTCGGCGGGCGTGAAGAATCCTGAGAAGAGCATTGATGGAATGAAGAAGAATATGGCGGTTTCATGGGCTTGGAGCTGGTTTCTCGAGACTACTGAGATCAACAACCCTAAGCTGAGTGAACAGACTAAGAGCAGGGCCGAGACCACTATTAAGTCTAATAGGCTACCGCGAACTCTAACATTAAATAAGGTTACAGCGATCGTGAGGGTAACAAGCATGTCAGCAATAGTTATTGTGCCGTAAGCTAAGAGCTTGCTCAAAATTATGTCTATACTGCGGATAGGAGTCATGATTAGTTGCTCGAAGGTATGACATTCCCTTTCTCTGCTTATTGATACGGCTATTAGGCTCATAGGAACGAGGTGCAATAGAACTCCCATAACAATAGCGAAGAAGTTCTCAATCCTAGTGACGGCGGGACCATAAACGGTTCTCCTTATAACGTTTATGGCGAAAGTTCCGTACCTCTCCGATACAGTTTGCTGAAATCCCTGAACTACTGCTATTAGAGCTTCCCAAACCATCTCAGATAAGACTGCATAGCTTGCATCAAGGATCAACTCTAGGGTTATAACGCGACCCTTGGTCACGCTCTCCCCGAATCCCGCTGGTATTATAAGAGTCGCGTACACTTCTCCTCTTCTCACTAGGCTTAAGCCCTCCTGTTCACTCACTGTAAAGTACTTCACATTGAATTCTCCATGCGACCTAAGGTGTAGAATTAATTGCCAAGACATAGAGCTTCTGTCCAAATCTACGATTGCTATCGGAACTCCGTCTCCATCCTCACCATATCCCGCTACGAACATTGTGAGGACTATTGTGGGCATCAAGAGGACCATTACGAGGGTCTTCGGGTCTCTTAATAGTTGCTTTATGTCCTTAACAATGAGCGCTGTAAGTGACATACGTTCACCCCGTAGTTAGTTTTATGAAAGCATCTTCGAGGCTCACGAAGACCTGAGAAGCTCTATAAACCTTAAACCCCCTCCTTTCGAGAGCCTTAGTGATTCTTAGGAGATCTTGAGAAGCATCCTCTACTAACAGCCTCAACCTTATGAGTGCCCCGTCCTTCGAATCTTCAAGAACCTCTTTAACTTCGCTAAGCTCATTTAATGCCTCACTTACACCCTCACCATTAACGATAACTTCTACTATTTCGCCCTTAAAGGCGAACCTTTTGATCTCCACAGGACTTCCTTCAGCAACGATCTTGCCCCTATTCATTAACGCTAGTCTATCACAGTGCTCAGCTTCATCCATGTAATGCGTAGTCAGCAATATCGTTATGCCCTCCTTCCTTAACCGCCTGAAGTAGTCCCAAAAGTACCTCCTTATCGGAGGATCCACACCTGCAGTAGGCTCATCAACCACTAAGAGCCTGGGGTTGTGTATCAGCGCAACAGCTAGTGCAAGCCTCTGTTTGGTTCCTCCACTAAGCTTCCCCGCAAGCCTATACTTAAACTCCTCAAGCATGAACTCCTCAAGCATTTCCCT
>QMSC01000066.1 GCA_003649515.1 Thermoprotei archaeon
TTGATAGATGTATGATATGCACAGTACCCGACACAAATAATGTTCACTCAGTATGGGTTTCGCAGGTCCTAGCTTGGTGTCCTAAGTTCAACAGAGTTTATACAAATGACCCCTTAACATCCCTTTTATTCCTGGAAAAGGGAATACCGGTGGAGAAAATACCGTTCTTCAATAGAGAGAAATATGAGGGTACAAAGATAAGGAGAAAGATAGCGTTAGATGAAGACTGGCGCGAGTACCTCCACCCAGAAGTTGTGAAGGTTATAGAGGATATAGGTGGGGTTAGAAGACTTAAAGAACTCTATAACTTATAGTCATAAAATGGAAGACTTAGCGCTGGTTTTACTACCTCTGCGTTCCTATTTCAGTTTCAGTCCACGAAGATGTTATCGGGTGAAAAGCCTAACTCTATTAACAGCTCTTTAACTCTCTCCCTATGATCGCCTTGGAGTTCTATCCTGCTTTCTTTTACCGTTCCTCCGCAAGCTAGTTTAGATTTTAGCTTCGTAGCGATCTCTTTTAAGTTTACGCTTTTTGCGTCTATGCCTTCAATTATGGTTACTTCTTTGCGCCTCTTACGCCTCTCTAGTCTTACTCTGATTATAGCTTGCTCCTTCCATAACTCTTCTTCCGATAGGAGTTCTTTTGGTAATCCTAAGATTTTAGATATCTCGCTCATTACCCCCGTCACTCTTCTATCTTTGAGGTTGCAATCAATACTCTTAATATAGAGTTTATATAATTTTCCATCTACAAGGGCCACTCCTAGAAATTGATCAGGGAAATGTTATTAAATAAGACCATGATTGATAAAGGACTGGAGTTGCCCATGGCAAAGGAATGGAAACCCTATATATGCTTAAAGTGTCGAAAAACATTCGACCAAAACGATATAGTGCTTATCCCCGGCGTTATGAGATGTCCCTATTGCGCTTCTAGGATTGCAGCAAAAACGCGGCCTCCTATAGCTAAGTCCATTAAAGCTATTTAGAAAAATGGTATGCCCAGTATCCACATACAAACTCATAGATTATTTTTGCGGCAAGTATGGATGTTATATCGTTAACATCAAATAGAGGGGTACATTCCGTAATATCTAAGGCTTTTACGTCAGGAGACTCTATTATAGCATTCAGTGCCTTCCAAAAAGCTTCAAGAGACAAGCCTCCTGGCTCAGGGTTTCCCACTCCCGGTGCTATTGAAGGATCAAAGACGTCTAGATCTATTGAGACGTAAATCGTGTATTGACCCCCTTTGCTTAGAGTAGATTTAATAAAGCTCAGCCCTTCCTCCATCCTCTCAGGCTCAAAGAAAAACACATTCTCTCGGCTCTCAGCATATTCTACCTCTTCTTTGGCAACAGCCCGAGTACCGAGGAAAATAAGCGTCGCTGGCATCGATTCTAACACTCGTCGCATGACTGTAGCATGAGACATTTTCACGCCAAGAGGAAATTCATCCCTCATGTCTAAGTGAGCGTCGAAGATTATCATTATTAAATCGGTCTCAGGGTACAATTCGGACAAGAATTTTATCCCCGCATAAGTTATTGTGTGCTCTCCCCCTACAAGCAATAGAATATCCCCTTTCTCCACGATCTCTGCGAGCACATCATTTACCCTATTTAGCGTTTTCTGGAGATCGCCTGGCACTGTCTCTATGTCACCTAGGTCTTGAACTCCCAATCCGTCGAAGTCAACCCTATGCCTTAACGAAAAACTTTCGATGCTCAGCGACGCTTCTCTAATCTTTAGAGGAGCAAGGCATGTACCGCGCTTGTAGCTTACAGTCATTTCAAGAGGTATTCCTATAAGCTTAAAAATTCTTGTTCCGGGACCTTTAACCCTCCCTCCAAAAACTACTTCATGACCGTGCAAGTACAGGCTATGTCCCATGAAAGATCCTCCGCTCAAAAAGTTTAAAGGAGATAACTATATAATTTTGTAAGCTTTCACGGTGGGGGGAGAAGTAAAGGAGGTTAAGGACTTGGCCTCAAGGGAAGATAAGTTTGAGAAAATAATTAAATTAAGCAAAAGACGGGGATTCTTCTGGTACTCTTATGAGATCTACGGTGGTGTAGGCGGCTTCATAACCCTCGGCCCGCTTGGAGTACTTTTGAAGAACAATATTGTCGAAAAGTGGAGGAAAGTATTCATACTCCCCCATCAGGACTTCATAATTGAGATAGAAAGCCCCATAATAGCTCCAGAAAAAGTCTTCTTAGCTTCAGGACATTTGAAACACTTTACAGATTATATTGTCGAATGTCTCTCTTGTAGGAGAAAGTTCCGAGCCGATCACCTTATTGAGGAAAAAACTGGAGAAGCCGGTCTCGAGAAATTAAGTGAGCTCCAACTCACCGAACTAATACGGAAGTATGACGTTAAGTGCCCCGAGTGCGGAGGAGAATTGGATGAGGTTAGAAAATTTAACCTCCTCTTTAAAACAAACATTGGCCCCTACAGCGAAAACGTAGGCTTTGCGAGACCGGAGACCGCTCAGGGCATGTTCGTTAACTTTAATAGAATTTACCAAATAATGCGCAGAAAACTACCCTTAGGAATAGCGCAGATCGGAAAGGTGATGCGAAACGAGATTTCGCCGAGACAGGGGCCCATTCGGCTAAGGGAATTCACAATAATGGAACTAGAGCTATTCTATGATCCTAAAAAACCTTCTTGTGACCTAGTACAACAAGTTAAGGATGAGACAATTAACGTTCTAACAGAGGAAGACGTCGCAAAAGGGGTTGAGATCCCTAGGAGTGTTACCATTGAAGAGGCCTTGAAGAAGAAATACATTTTGAATGAATGGAACGCGTATTTTATGGCGTTAGCAAAGATTTTTCTCCAGGAACTGGGAGTGCGCGAAGAGAAACAGATGTTCGTCGCGAAGTTGCCTGAAGAGCGGGCTCACTACGCTGCTCAAACTTATGATCAAGTAGTTTACGTCGAAAGATGGGGGTGGATTGAGGTCTCAGGGCACGCTTACAGGACTGACTATGACCTTAGAAGACATACAGAATATAGCGGAAAGGATTTAAGGGCGCAGAGAAGGCTTCCGAAACCCGTCTACTTGGAAAAGGTCGAAGTGCGCCCGTTAGCTAAGGAGATTTTACGGGAATACGGCAAGGAGGTATTAAAAGAGCTAATGAAATTGATAGCTCGCAGGGAAGAAAACTTGGTAAAACAGTTAAAGGAGAAAGGTTATGTCGCTGTAGGGCTTAACGAAGAACACATAAAGGTAGAGAAAAGATTCTTTGAGATTGTGGAGAAAAGGGAGGAGGTCGAATATGAGAAATTCTTCCCACATGTAGCTGAGCCCTCATTCGGTGCAGAAAGACTCTTCTACGTGACCTTAGAGTATGCTTATTCAGAGAAGAAGGGGAGAATAGTTCTAAGGCTTCCACGCGAATTAGCGCCTATAAAGGTAGGCGTATTGCCCATAGTTAGTGCTCCGGAGCTCATTAGCAAAGCAACTAATATCTATCTGAAGCTCAAGGACCTTGGAGTAACAGTCGTTATGGATAGTGAAGGAAGTATAGGTAAGCGGTACGCTCAGTTAGATGAGATCGGCGTACCCTTCGCCATAACAATAGATAGACAGACACTTAGCGATGATACCGTCACCGTACGAGATAGAGATACATGGAAACAGGTTAGGATCCCAATTAAGAACTTATCCCTGTTAATCAAAAAAGCATTAGAAGAACCTAAGAAAAGTTTATTTGAGCTTGCAGAAGAACTTAAGGTTTCTCCGCGCTAACCTCGTCTATACTCCTTATTGCTATCCCGCTCTCTACCAAGACATCGCTAATAATAGGGTATTCTAGGTCATTACCCTGGACCGTAATTCTAATAGTTTCCGTTTTTACATCAACCTCTCTTACCGAAATGCTTACTTGCTCGACTTTGTCAATGGAGCATAGAATTGCAGCGAGATCAATTATAGAGAGCTCTCGGGGTTTTAACGCGTCAATAACCAACTTTGTTATTACAACTTTCTGTTTTTCACCCATAGCCTTACTCCCTCAGGCTATAACGTGCATGTTTAAAGAACTCCCCCCAAGAGTAGCCCTAAAATTGATACAGCTAATCCCGAGGTGAGCATGTATAAGCCGTATTTTAGTAGGTTCTCATCCGAAATTCTTGCTAATAGTGCTCCTAGTGAGAATAGCAGCAGGCATATAATAGTTAATGATGAATAGAAGGCTATTTCAACGGGCAGTAAAGACCACATGGACAGTACGAACGGGGTGATTGAGATAAGAGCAAATAGTAGAGGGGCGATTGCATCAATGACCGCTGCTAAAAGCGTAATCATGTTAACCGCCTGCTTTAACACAGATTTATCGAGACTTGTAAAAAGGCTTCTTTCAAGCTCCTTGATCTCCCTTAACCTCTCAGCTCTCTCAGTTATAAAAGCTCCTACAAAGCCTGAGACAGCCATGGCTATGCTTGCACCTATACTTGCACCTACTATAAATCTGGGATTAAGGGCACGCGTCATATAGGATCCTACAATTATACCCATGACAGCCAATGCTCCATCGAAACCATTCATAACGAAATATCTACGAAGAATTCCACCTGCATCTAGGGTATCTATATAGAACTTTATTCTCTTTAGGACCTTGATTCTTTCTGAAATTGCACGTGTAGTCCTCCTTCCTCTCTCCCTATTTGCTATTAATAGCGTTTCAACAGATGATAAATTATGCGACGACGACAACCTCCTCCACCATTCTCTTGTAGAACAAAATGTTTACCTGCATGCTATATAGTGTATCAATACTCCGTGTTTTAAAACTTTTCCCTCCCATGCTTGGAGGAAAAGGGTGCGAACAGACCGCTTAGAACTACCACTTTACCCAGTGCCTGACCAAGCTCCTCAAAATAGCTTACCGATACTCAATACCTTGCAGTTTCATGTAGTGTCAGACCACCTCCTTCATATCATCCATCAATAAAGGGGTGGTCATCATCCTATCTTCAATATTCCCCCGTAATTTTTCAATTTTTCTCACCTCAGCCTTAGCCTAGATTTTAAAGCTAAAGTTCCACGTTTCACGTTCCACTAATCCAGCCCTGTTTCGCCCTAAAGTATTCAATGCGAAGTCAGCCTATCTGCCAATGCTTTAATATCTTCTAACGCTACCTTGTATGCCGATATCATGGCTGAGAGATCACTCATTATAGACACGAACCTGAAACCCTCCTCAATATACCTCTTAGCGTAGTCTAGGTCAGGGGGAGCTATACCTGGTGCTACACCGTGATTTTCACACGCTCTCAGGAACGTCCTTAGAGCTTCTAGGTACTTGGGATGTTCAAATTGAGCTGGTATGCCCAGATTAGTTGTCAAGTCCATAGGCCCGATGAAAGCCACATCTACGCCGTCAACTGATAGTATTTGTTCAATGTTTTCTAAGGCCTCACCAGTCTCCACTTGAAGTACTACCACTAAGTCTTCCTCCTCGAATCTCTCATAATAATCAGAAAAAGATTTAAAACCATACCTAGTACATCTTCTCGGCCCCACGCCCCTTAACCCTCTAGGAGGATATCTAGTGGCTTTAACTGCGGCTTCAGCGTCCTCCCTACTGTTGATCCACGGAACCATGATCCCCTCAGCACCTATATCCAGAACCCTTTTTATAGCGACGAAATCGTTCCATGGAACCCTGACTATGGGCGTTATTTCGGTTCCTCTGAGCGGCATCATTAATACTTCTAAGTCCGGCACGTCCAGCGGGCAGTGCTCCATATCAAATATTATCCAGTCGAATGGAAGCTCTGATATAGCGTCAACAACGTCTGGATGATTTATGCCGATCCACGTCCCTATAGTTACTCCTCCTCGTTTAAGCATACTTCTTAATTTACCCATGGCTCCACACCGGTATCAACGGTAAGCTTAGTTGAATAACTTATTAGGTTTCCTAAAGCCTCCTCAGAACTGGTAAGAGAGAACGCTTATTAGCCCTCTTCGGCGAATTAAGGCTAATGTCTCGATATAGGTTCGAGAAAACATCTATTCGTGAATGGTAGGCTTATGGTCCCCGATAGCCGAATATTTCTACACAGAAAATGTGGGTGGCGTAGGATGGAGAGGCGAACAGAGAGGTCGCTATAGAAGACATTTCGGTGACAAAACCGAGAGAAGGGATATGGCGCTGGATCACGCCGATCTTCACTAAGACAAACCTGCCCGTCACGGTTGTAACAGACGAGAGTGATTTGAGAGAACTTAGCGTTAGTAGCTTACTTCACAGAGGAATACACGACCTCCTGTAAGCCCAGCTATTCTAGTGGGTAGAGCATTAATAAGATATGGAGCAAATGAACGGTGCTGCTCTTCTCAAAGTTTGCGTAAGCTAAAAGTCACGTACGATTATAACCTTATAAGCTCTCCAGTACCATAATCTAATGATAGCCCCTTAAGATATATGTCCACGGCTTAAATGGGCTTGGAAAAGGGAAATGACTTGGAAGGCCGAAGGGCGGAAAAACGCGATACTCTTGAAAAGCTTCAGGCATTAAATAACCTGAGAAACGCTTCCTCTTTAATAATTTTGGCTGGTGGTTCAAGTCGGAGACTAAATAATACATTCAAACCGCTATTCAAACTCGACGGAATACCGTTAATACGTTACGTTGTTAACAGTCTCGACGGTCTCTGCGACGAAATGATAATCTGCGTTAAAGGGAAATCCCAAAGAGATGCACTTAGAAGAGTGCTGGAATACAGGGTAACAATTGTTGAGGATGCAATCAGTATACAAAGCCCATTAGTGGGACTGTATACAGGTTTAGCACATTCTAGAGGAAAGTACGCCTATATAGCCCCCTGCGATATGCCCTTTCTCGATAAGCTCGTATACGAAA
>QMSC01000067.1 GCA_003649515.1 Thermoprotei archaeon
CATCTAAATAATTTACTGCCTTAAGGAGTACCATGAGGAAGCTCGAATCGGGTGGGACTACCTTTTAGCATTTTAAGCTCTTTAATTGGCGGTATTTCCTCCAGAAAATCCGGCGGTATTTTGCTCCAATCTATTCCCTTAGGCTTAGGAGCGATCCTCTTGACGCGTATTACCTTGGAAGGCGTCACAATGTAGTCCACTATCGTATCGTAGGGACTCGCATCTATGGGCTCCTCTATTACCTGGCAGTCATGTACCACGGCAATTATAGGAGTTTCATCATCTACTACCCCTATTTCCCTAAGCATAGCCCATTCAAGATCGAAGTATCCGTGACCCTTACCGTAGCGTATTCCTTGAAGGTTTACTACGGAAGCTCCTGTGACGAGTAGGTCTACTCTGCCCATTTCCACAATATCCCTCAACGTTACAGGTTTCCCAAAAATATCCGCTCCATCAAGCGTTGAAGCAAAATCCTCCTTGCCTACAGGCACAAGATCCCTTGAGAGTAAGAGGAAACCCCTTTTTATGCCATAAGTTGGCATGATGAAGACCTTGTTGTCCAATATTGCGTATTCCCTAAGCTTCTGAAGACAATTGTCGGGTGTTATGAAGAGGATCCGTGAATTCTTATAGACCTCCATCTCCCTGACACTCTTCGCGCACTTGTCACTTCCCTCAAAATCGGGAATAAACTCAGCAAAGTTCCAGTGAAATCTCGAATCCGGTTTCGCGACCCTTATGAGTTTTTTCCAAACCTTTTCGCGTATCACATCCTTCCGACCACTCATGCAACCCACCTGACCGTTCTTAAAGCCTCCTCCACACTTAAAATACTAACATTTGGATTTATTTTAAGGAAGAGCCTTGTTATCTGAGGCGGTGTGAGCGCGCTGACGTCAAGATCTTCAAGCCTTGCTAGGACGCTCCTAACGGAACCGTCGGCAATTATCTTTCCCTTAGACATTACTAGAACTCTTTTAGCGTATTCTGCGACAAGCCTCATATCGTGTGTTATGACTACGATCGTTTTTCCTTCATCATTCAAGGATTTTAAGAGTTCCATTATACTTCGAGATTGCACGTGATCCTGTCCTGTAGTCGGCTCATCGACTATAATAACTTCTGGCTTCATGGCTAGAACTGTTGCAACTGCAAGACGCTGACGCTGCCCCTTACTCAGGAAATATGGAGGAGTACCTGCAAACTCCTTTAAGCCGAGCCTTTCCAGGACTTTTTCAACCCTCTCTTCTATCTCCTGAGGTGGAAGTCCCAGGTTTCTGAGAGCATACGCGCACTCGTCGTACACTGTTGTACAGAAAAGCTGATGATCTGGATTCTGATAGACATACCCCACTTTTAACGCGAGCTCGCTCACGCTTGCCTCACGCGTATCCTTACCTAGAACAGTAACTCTCCCTTTCGTGGGCTTTAAAATTCCCACCATATGCTTTACTAGAGTAGTTTTGCCTGAGCCGTTGGCTCCTATTATGGCTATGAACTCGCCCCTGAATACCTTAAGATCTACGCCTCTGAGCGCTACAGTTCCATCAGGATAAACATATTCAACGTTTTCAAATGATATTATAGGAGTGGACTTACAGTTCTTTGAGGCGTCTTCAACGATTGGAGGGGTTACTGAAACTTTTAGCTTCGACATCGCTTCGTATGCCTCCTCGGGAGTTAGGGGGAGCTTGTTTGCTACGCTAAGCCCCCTATACTTGTTAAGTCTATAGAAGAACTCCGTGACCTGGGGAGGGTATACACCCGTCCTTATCAAGTACTCACACTTACTAAAAAGGCTTCTAGGGTCTTCTTGTGCCAGCACTCTTCCCTGATTAAGTAACAGGACCCTATCCGCGTACTTAGCCAGCTCCTCCACATTGTGTTCAACGACTACTAAGGTCATGTCATGCTCTTCGCGTAACGTTTGGAGCACCTGAAATATCTCCCTCTTTCCGACGGGATCTAGGTCGGATGTAGGCTCGTCGAGAATAAGGATTTTAGGAAGCTTCGCCAACATTGAGGCTATAGCTACGCGCTGTTTCTGTCCTCCTGAAAGCTCGAACGGATACTTGTCCTCGAAGCCCATCATACCGACAACCTTTAACGCCCAGTAAGCCCTCTTAGCCATAGCCTCTCTGGGGAGACCTAAGTTCTCTAGGGGGAATACCACTTCATCTATTACGCGCATCGTCACGAACTGTATATCGGGATCCTGGAACACTATACCAATATCTTCCATGATTCTATGAAGGGGATTTTTGGAAGTATCCTTCCCGAATACGAAGACCCTTCCCCTAATTTTGCCTCTAACAGCATGAGGTATAATCCCAGTTAAAGCTAGACAAAGGGTAGTTTTACCGGCGCCACTTGGACCAACTATGCCTAGGAACTCACCCTCAGATACTTCCAAGTTAACGTCCTTTAAGACCCATTCTTTACTGCCCTGATACTTCCACCACAGCCCCTCAACCTTCAGGACGCAACGGCTATCCATTAAAAGGCCACCCCGGGAAAGTGAAAAGCCCGTACGACATCTTCAGGAAGAGGGTTAGGATGGGTATCGTTATCAGCGTGAGGGCTAATGCTATCCCTAAACTACCTAGCTTAAACTCGTAGAAGTAGGACCTCTTACCCTTCAAGTTTAGGCCTTTAGCCTCGAGGACGTAGGTCAGCTCGAGCATTCTCCTTACAGCTAGGACCATTAGGGGGATGCTGAGGTTAACGTACTTCCTAGCTCTTTCAAGGATCCCGCCCTTATCCAGGGCCGTTCCGCGTAATATCATTGCATCGCGTACTTTGAAGTAATCGTCAATGAAGATCGTTGCAAATCTGAAGGCTAAGCTCACGGTAAAGGCTAAGGCATAGGGTATTTTCAGCGATATAATGCCGTAGATAATGTC
This sequence comes from Thermoprotei archaeon, assembly GCA_003649515.1. Taxonomy (GTDB): domain Archaea; phylum Thermoproteota; class Thermoprotei; order Thermofilales; family B20-G17; genus B14-G17. The sequence goes on from QMSC01000067.1 coordinate 2,907, forward strand.
GATGTCCCTAGTGACTGCCAGAACAAGAGTCGACCCTACGAGCATTAGCATAAATCGTCCTACCATTGAAAAGGCATACAGTAAAGTTCTATCAGTAACGTAAGTCCCCCAGGGGAACTCGTAGTATACCACGTTTCCGGGAATCTTGCTACCTAAAATATAGGAGAACATTATGGCTTGCGTAATGATCGCTGCGAAGAGTAGGAATTTCAGCAGGCGCGCTAGCGGTATCTTAGCGAGCTTGAAGAGGACTAGGACGCCTACAATGCTCAGCCACAGCACTGTGGGGGATTCGATGATCCACGCCTCAAGGTTGAAGAAGAGAAGCAGGAGGATCTTCAGCAGAGGATGAAGCCTATAAAGAGGCGAATTTTCCTCAACGTATAAGAAAAAAGTCCTCCTCAATTAGGATTCCTCCCAGTACCTATTTCCAGATGTACATGGGTGACTGTTTAACGTATTCCGTTAAGGTTTTCAGGAGTGGGGTGCCTACGATGAGTATTGCAAGCGTATCGCCTATAAAGTAAGTGAGCACCCCCACCCACCAGAAGGGCCATGTGATTATACCGAAGAGTAGGTGTACCGTATGAACCCAAAGTCCACAAACGAGGCTTGCGATCATGACGGATACAATCCATACCGCGTAGTCCCTTTTCTCCTTAAGCTCAGGATTTGCTCTGAGGAGCTTAAATATCACTAACGCAACTATTGGCGCAATGAAGTCTCCGAGCCCACCATCCATCCATATGTGTAGTGTGTATCCAAAGAAGTAGCCCATGGCGATCGTTGTAGCTATGTGTCCTCCAAGCGCGCCCCAAACGCCGAACCATAAGGTCATGACAAAGTAGAAGCCTGCAGGTATCCAAAAGCCCGAGGCTGCAGGAAGGCCGGGTATGGGAACTAGTATTATTGCGAAAAGTGCTAAGGGGAGGCATAGCCCTGCCGTAATGGCAGTAACTGCTATCTGCCTTATACCGAAAACTGGGGCGGATGCCATTTCACACACCTCCTAGATTTGTATCCATCCCATCCATATTTGGCCTATAAAGGCCACTATGAGCCACAGGAGGGCTACTTCAGCCAGCGTCTTGAAGACCATGACGTAAAGGAAAATCGGCTTCTCCGAAATTACCTCACTAAAATGCTTTTTCAACACGCGCATGCTAATGAAATCGACAAATATCGTGACCGCTGTTAGCGCGAAAAACGTTAGAACGTAAAACGCAGTATAGGATAATCCCATGTGTTTCCCTCAGGAGATTACTTTGCGAACAGCTTATAAAATTTTCTTTTAAAAAACGGTTAAAATAAATGAAGTTTACCTATTCATTTAAATAATCAAACAAAATAACTTTAGGCATACACCCCATCCCACTTGAAATGAATGTGAGAAGTAGTTCATTGAGGAGTATAGTAGGATAGTTTCTCAATTCCCCTCATTTTCGTGGGAGCAGGATCGATTATCTGAAGGCCATCCTAAGAAAATCTTGGGTAGTCAGCCAGTATCGCTTACTGACCCCAGTCTCTATCTGCTCTACGAACTTCTCGACCCACTTCCAGTCCCTTCCGTAGACGTGATATGAGTCCGCTATGTGAAGGTAGTAGCCTGGTTCTACGCCGAGGCTCTCTGCAACGCTTTTCTGAAGCTCTGTAAAAGCGTACATGTTCATAAAAGCTGCCTTTAAAGCATCGTTACTATTATGTACAACAATGCCAGCATGACCGCCAATAAAGTTCTCATAGGTGGTACTGATAAGTCATATACATAATCACATGTCGGTTCTACCTCACGTATTTCCTTAACTACATCAAATGTAACGTCACTATTTAGAGATAATTTTACTAATGCTCTTGTGGGACGTGGTATCCTCCTAGGAATTAATACAAGATCTCCTTTCTTCAACTCTATTGTGGGCACTGCTACTATTCTACCCCCTCTATATGTGAAGAGGGCATGGTCCTTGGTTAATCTAATCCAGCGTCCAGAGAGAAGCCTAACCTCATATATTTTCTCATTCTTTCCCAGCTCATGTCTAATACAATTTGCAACAGGCATCCACTTAATCTTTAAATCTTCTCCAACAGATGGAACCGAAGAATTCTTCCAAAGCCCCTCTTCATATACTTCACCAATAGGTACTAATTCAACTTCGTCACCACGAAATATTAGTACTGGTTCTCTATAATCAAGTGACCTCATATGCACGTGCATTACAAGCCTATCCTCGTGAATCCTGAACCATAGGCGAATTGTGCAATTATGAACTGCCATAGATGGAGTCAGATAGCTATCGTCTTCTTCTACTTCAAGATTGTAAACGTACCCATTATAGTAAGCTACACGTACAGAATGGACAGGGATAAATAAATAGTTGGAATCTCTCCAAAAGAGGTTTGTAGGTTTTCGACTATATGAAACTCTCGCACATGCAAAGTCGATAGCCTGCTGTCCTGTAATTACGAGACGATAAAGGGTATCACCCTTCATTTTCCTTCCATCAATGAAGGATTCCTTTAGTCGACTTTCTACAATTGATGGTACCAAGCCCAAAGAGAGAAATAGGAGAGTTGCCTGTGTTTTTAACACTGGACTTGTAGTAGCAAAACCAATTCCATATGACCCGTTATTCATAACGCCTTTTGTGAAAGTATCTCCATCGATTAGACCCATTAGTATAGCCTTTTTATACTTATCTGATAACCCTAAAACCCAGTTTGGCAATTTCTTAGGAGATGCTCCCTTTTTCCTTGGATAGGGTTGTAAGTAAAAGTTTTGCCTAAACCATTGTTCTAATTTCCTAGAATAAATATACAGTGCAACCATGTCTTCATTAGGATGTTCTTTCACTATCGGTTTGAGATTCAACTCTTCTACTAATGTGCGAACATGTTCGCATTGTTTGGGTGAGAGAGCTAGTTTTACACCACCCTTTGCTAGTGAACCATCAGCAGCTAACAGGCCAATGAGATAAGCACTTTTAATATCCTTTGGAAATGGTGCCTGCCACTGTGTTTGAGAGAACTGGGGAATGGGAAATACGATGAAGTCCTTTGGTCGAATCTGAGAAGCCGGTATCCATTCTATTCTATAAGCTTTCCACAGTTGAGGACAAGTTCCATTCTTCATCTCTTTTTCCATAGCCTTGCACGTTGGTTTGCAGATGCGATTATACCACTTGCAGTAAGAGGATTTAACAGCAAGAACAGGATGCTCCGGTGTTAGGGTTATTGGCTCCAAATATCGTGGTTTAATCGTTATAACGGGACCAACATATCTTCTTTTAAATACACGAACTACTTTTCTAGGTCTACCTTTATGAGTCAAGACCTCCATTCCTTCCTGTATTTCACATATGGGTCGAATACCTTTGGAAGTAATTATATATTCATGAGGTAAGAGACACGGCGGCGAGTCTACTCCGATGTCCTTCCAAGGCATCCAAGTAATTGCCTGTGCCCTTCTAGAGTATGGGGCTTTCCTGAGCTTCTCAATAACGTACTTTATCTGGTCTATTACGGTATCCCCAACCTTATAACTGAAAAGCCTCTCATGGTAGGTATAGTGCCAGTCCTTACCCACTCTCCAATCGTTAGTGCCCTTTAAAACCTCGTCAACGTATTCAAAGAGACCTTTAAGGGATCCAGCTACCACGCCCTTTAAATGGATTCTTGGCTCTTCAAAGGGTCTTCTAACGAAAATCATTGCTGGAGCATCTTTAGAGTAATCGTTATACTCGGTATCTATCGTAACACCCTCCCTCCAAAGCTCTTTAATGCTCTTCTCCCACGCCTCTGGAAGGACGTCCGCATTAACATATATTGGCTTCAACTAACCACCAGGATAATAAGCCACCCTTTACCTTTTGTTATAAATGTTTATTTTAGAGA
>QMSC01000068.1 GCA_003649515.1 Thermoprotei archaeon
CTCTGCGCTTTAAATATTGTGTCAATTACGAAAGAAAGCTTCATCAAAGCGATCAAAGATGTCATACCACCACGTTACTTAGAAATTAATTTAACAGCGTTCGAGGAAGGTTATAAGTCGGTGCATGGAAAGACACGGTAGGTTATAGCTTTTTATTTTTCAGTAATCTCTCCAGCTCTAATGATAGTTCTGTTAAGAAGATATTCATGAGAGGAGTGGTATTTTGCTTCAAATTGACAGGTTTGCCTCCTTTCATGCGATCTAAACATTTGGATAACAAGTAAAGTAGAGGTTTCTCGCCATAGCTCAACTTAAACTTCTTTAGGTCCCTAAGTACATTTTCACCTTTTACAATTAATACATTATTTAGTAGAATATAGGAGTTCTTGATCTTGTAGATTACCTTGTAAGCCTCTCTCGCTCCGCTATCCGTTAGCCTGTAGATCCTTTTAGTTCCCTGCTTAATTACCTTTATAAACCCCCTTTGCTGCAAGGCAATTAAGGCATTTTCGACCTCTCTGCTATACGGTCCCATGGGGCCATAGTCGAATTCGAATCCAAGTAGGTCGTAGAGGAAGAATATTAAATGAATTCTGGCGTAATCTTCGACAGGAGAATACTTGTTCAGAGCGAGAAATATCAACAACCACAGATCCTTCGGAATTACGATGGGTCTATGTATGCTCATATTTGCATCCCTGCCTTAAGACTTAAAATAACCTTAAATAACGATCTTCCTTCTCCTTCTTAAAATGATATAAAGAACCAACGTTGTAACGAAGATACATATTCCTAGAGCCACGAGCCACTCGGTCCTGCATGGTACCCCTAGTAAGAATACGAACGGTACTCTAAGAACCAGCCTAGGTTTATTGATGACAAACGTTTCCCTCAATAAAATGTAACCATCCTTCTGTACTGTTAGGTCTACCTTGCCTAAGGGTACTGCCGGGATTTTAGCAATTCCGTCCTTACCCACTCTACACATAAGCTCGAAATCCCCTTGAACAATTTTTACGACCGCATCGCTTACGGCATTCCATAGCCAATCTCGGAGAACGATCACTAGATCTGTGGCATTTACAGCAATAGTGACTTGATCCGTGTTCTCGTTGACGAATATGACGGTCCGATAAAGGGGGTAGTTATTTAGTGGGTTTTGGACAATTAATATGCATGGTCCTAACAGAATGTTTCCTATCGAAACTCCTCCTCTTTCAACGCTAAATTCTCTCCTAATATCACCTTGTATCAATAGGAGCTTTACTCTTTCAAGGTCCTTATTAAAAACGTCTAGAACCTTGAAGCTAACCGTAGTTAAATTGCTTTCAATGTACAAGTAGCAATTCTCTGATAGGTTTAACCTTTTCCTAAAGACCTCTAAGCCGCTATATTTTAGAATAACCAAGTATTCTCCGGGAGGTAGGTTGCTCACTTTTACTCTAGGTCCGGTCACTACGCTCTTATACAGTACCTCGCCGAGATCTATGGAGTAGATCATTAAGAAACCGTCCCTAAGGGGGTTCCCCTTCTTATCAACTACTTCCATTTCCAGAGAAAATGTCTTAAATGGTATGATCACAGTATTATTCACACTCAGCGAGGAACAAACGTAGGTGGCGATGTTTATTCCTGCCCTGTAGATTTTCACAAAGATCTTTTCAAAAGGTGGCACATTTCTGAGCGTTATCCTCTCACCGTTTATCCTGTTAATGGATACTCTTTCCCGCGAGCTATCAAATGAAATCTCTAATGTTATATCGCTAAACTCGCTGAGATAGGGAAGTTGTATGTTAATGTCCTTAACCCTTAAGACGACCCTCTTAAATTCATCTTCAGAGAGAGAGTACACCTTAAGAGGAGCAGAAAAGTTGTTGATAACATCATAGGACTTTAGGAGTGGGGAAATGCTCAAGTGATCCGGTAGAAACAATCTAATTACTGCCCCCTTAATGGATTCCTCATTACAGCAGAACATGGGAGTAATGTTAAGAGATAGAAAAACGGATCCCCTTCCCTCATTTTTGATAGTGAACGAGGATCCGTAGACTACTATTTTATAATTAAGGTAGTGAAAACCGTAGAGAGCCTGCACGGCCTTTTTGCTGATAATATCATAGAGAGCTTCGATTCGTATGTTCACATCGGCATATGCAACTACGGTAACATTTACCATTAAAGCGTAAAGTTTCAAAGCCTTAGGGAGAGTATAGTTAAATTCGTAGTGAAAGCTTTTGCCAGCTCCTATAGTTTTTTCAAAGTGCTCCTTAAAGAAATCCATTGACGTGATTCTGAGCTTAAACTTTCTTTCAATGTCAGGTTCCAATCTGAGAATAAACCTCCCATATTCCTTTACCTTTAGATAAATGTACCTATAGCCTACGGCTAGGCTTGAGGGATCGAGGTCTAATTGATGTGAGAGAACATCCATGCCCTCTGGCGTTAAAAGAGCTTTAGGTCTAAAAGGAGTTGATGCCTCCAGATAAATGAAGAGGGATGAAACGTATGAGGGAACGTTAAAAACCACAGCTAGGGTCTTAGGTATTCGGTACGCCCTTACGTCTATTATTTGACCGCTAGCATTAAAGAAGACTATCTTGATATAATCTACTCTTTCTTGAGGTACTGCATACATGTACGGTAGACCACATACTAGAGTGAGCAATACTAGGAAAAGTGCTAGGCTCTTGGTCGCTCTTATTTCAACCACCCCTATAACCATAAGAGAAACTAAGTTAATATTAGAAAAACGATTTTACTTAACAACCTAACGTAATATGCGTATATTTATTGGGAGTATAGCTTTTAGGTAGACTCACACTTTCACTTAAGCTGCGGGATCTCACCATTATAGAGCTGGCTGAATAACCTTCAAGGAAAGATTTTAAATAGATAAATGAGGATATTCGGCTCAGAGCTGGGGGAAGCGATGGTTCACTGGGCTGAGAGAAAAGCTGAAGAGGTTGTGAAGACCTTTAGGGAAATTAGAGATGTGCTCGTATGCAATGGTGGTCTCTCTGTATCAGGACTTCAACACGTCGGCAGGCTTAGAGGAGAAGTAACGATTGTAGATACCGTTAGAAAGATACTCGAAAAGCGAGGCTATGAGGCTAAACATACAATAGTCCTGTATACAATGGACGCCTGGAAAGGTAAGGAAACCCAGCTAAAACAATTTAGCGACCCCGAGGAAGCAAAAGCTTTTACTGGAAGACCCCTCTTCCTAGTTCCAGACCCACAAGAATGCCACAAAAATTGGGTTGAACATTATTGGGAGAACTTCGGTAATTACCTCCAGCACTTTGCACTAGACGTCGAAGTAGTGTCAACAAAGGAGCTATATGAGAAGAATATGAGAATGAAGGAATTTATAGTTAAGACGCTTACCGAGAAACGTAGCGAAGCTGTAAGGACGATCAATAAGTATCGTGGGCGTAATCCCCATCCTGAAGATTGGATACCATTTAACCCTATATGCGAGAAGTGTCTAAGGATAGATAGTACCGTGGCCGTAAGCTTTGATGAGAAGACGGGTATAATTGAGTACATCTGCAAGGCGTGTGGGAATGAGGGACGGCAACCGTTAGAGAGAGGAAAACTTACGTGGAGGCTAGAGTGGGTAGGTGTATGGTATTCGATGGGCGTGTCATTTGAGCCCTACGGCAAGGACCACGCTACACCAGGTGGTTCAAGGGATAGCTGCAACGACCTGGCAAGAAACGTATACAGATTTGAGCCTCCAGTGGGCCTTCCTTACGAGTGGGTGGGTTATTCGAGGAAAGGTGTAGATGTAGGCGATATGGGTTCAAGCGATTTCATAGGCTTCACGCCTAAAGATTGGATTGAGGTTGCAGAAGGAGAAGTGCTGAGATACATATACCTTTTTTACACAGCCCATGAAGAGAATAGTGCTTAGCCTCGAGCGAGTACCCCTTTACGTAGACGAATACGATAAAGCTGAACGCATATATTATGGGCTTGAAGCTCTTAGAGACACTGAGGAAAATGAGAGGATCTCAAAGAGCTATTATTTAGCACAGCTGAGAGAACCCCCTTCAGAACCTCCGATACAGCTACCCTATCTTCACGCTGTAGCCTTGATCCAAGTGTTGCCTAAGCATGATATGGTTAGGGAGGCCTTAAAGAGGCTGGAAAAAACGGGTCTGATCAAAAGTAAAATAACCGATTTCGAGCTGGAGAGAATAAAGAGACGGCTGATCAACGCCCAAAACTGGATAGCTAGCTATGCCCCCGACAGGTACAAAATCTCTCTCTTACCTCACTTAACAGCTCAAGTTCTAAGGTCGATAGACCGAGATGTAATACCTCTTCTCAAAGAACTATATGACAAGCTCGAGGAATTGGAAGAATGGACCGAGGACGATATAAAACAGGTAATGATGTCCATTAAAAGGACCAAGCATCAGGAAAGAGAATTCTTTAAGGCATTATACTTAATGTTCTTTGGCAGAGAATACGGTCCGAGAATCGCCCCCTATCTATCATTTATCGATAAAAGCTGGGTCTTAAATAGGCTACGAGAGGTCTTGAAGTATTATGCCAAGCAAGAATAGCGCCATAAGAATCTACTTCATTGCATCACTGTTTTTATCAACTATAATGTTGCTCCTAGCGTGCTTCCTGTTACATAGTGGCGCCGATAATCCCTTGGATTTTCCCCGATTGTTCTTTGGCTTTATGTTAACATTGGCTGTTTTTTCGCTATCCCTTCTTATGATCAATTACGTAAGAGAACTAAAGGTCATTAAGCCTAGTGAAAGGGAAGTTATAAGGACCATTTGCTTAGTATACTACTTCCTCAGCATTTCCCTGATCCTAATATTCTTCCTGAAGCTTTTAATGTTCAGATAGTTTGCTTAAGAGCCTCAAGCTCCCGCCTACAGGTTTCAAGCTCTCTTTCCAGCCTCTTCTTCTCTGCCTCAAGCTCTTTAACTCTTTTTCTCAGCGCCTCGAGTTCTTTCAGTTTTTCGCTGAGCGTTCGCTCACGGGACTCCAGCTCCATTCTTCGGGCCTCTAGTCTCTCTCTCAACTCCGCTAACATCTCCATTTTCGTGCTTAAGGACCTTTGGAAGCCTGAAAGCTCTCTTTCCTTCTCGAGAAGTCTTTTCTCCCACTCAAGTAATCTCCTCTCCTCCGACTTTAATCTTTGAATATAGGGCTCCAGCTCCTCTTTTAACTCTCTTTCACGCACAGCTATTTTGGCTTCGAGATCCTCTAGCTCTTTCCTCCTCTTTGCCACCTCTTCGTCAAGCTTCATAACCTCCTCTCTTAGCCTCTCAATATATCGTTCGCGACGGCTAAGCTCCTCCTCACGGCTCATCAATTCCTTAGATCTCCTCTCCAACTCCTCCATCTTGGTCTTATAATCCGTGATTAGGGACATTAGTTGCTCATTCATTTTCTTAAGCTCTTCTTCCTTGGAGTGTAGTGAGGCTTCCCAAAGCCTTAGCTCACTAGTCCTTTTATCTAAAGCTTCCTTCAACTCATTGAGTCTCGATTCGAGAAGGCTGAGCTCATGCGCTTTTCTGTCCAACTCTTTCCTCTGGTCTTCCAGCGCTTTTGCTATCTTTCTGTATTCCTTAAAATCATTAACGAGGTCTGTGATCTGTTTGAGAGCCTCCATAACAGTCTTTTCTAGACCTCCCACATTCTCTTCACGTTTTTTAAGTAGCTCGCTAAGCTCTGAGAGCTGCTTCTCTTTTTCCGCTAATTCTGAGAGCTTTTGCTCTACGTCCTTGGACCTCATCTCAAGTTCCATTAATTTCCTCCTTTTATCCTCAACTTCTTGCAACATCTTCTCGTAGACTTCTATTTTCGAAGCAAGATTCTTCAGAATCTTATCGTAAGATTCTAACCTTTCCTTAAGGAGCGTAGACCCCTTCTCTATGGGGCCTCTAACGGCTTCTAGACTTGTTACAGCCTTGCTCACAATATCCTCCATGCTTTTCAGGGCACTAGCTAGGGCTTCAACCTTTTTTATACTCGTGTTTAAGACCTTCTCCCTCTCTTCGAGAATTTTCTCCCTTGCGCCTATCTTCTCCTTATACTCTTCGAGACTTTTGCTCCACCCTTCGAGCTCGCTCCTTAAAGCGTCAAGCGTAGAAGATAGATCTTTAACCGCATTAGCTATAAGGCGATAGTTTTCTGAGAACCTCGTATCAATTGAACCCTCTATGAACTTAAGTGAAGAAGACATCTCCTCGCTAAGTGCTGCTAAGTCAGACCTTATCTGGTTTATGAGATCAAGGATGCCACTACGTAAATCCTCTAACTTCTCTTCAAGATCTATTTTTTTGCCACCTAGGATTGGCATTATATGCACCGTCAAGTGAGATTTTAAACATAAATCATAAATATGTTTCTTGTGTTGAAAGTAAAGCGCTTCTGCTAATAATATGCATATAACATGACAATTAGTTTAAGACCAACAGGGAATTTAGTAGCTAAACGTTCGGGTACTTTGACCAGTGTAGTGTACATTTTGGGAAATTTCCAAGCGATGGAAGGAGATACGCCCATGTACCTACTAAAAGGGTTCCGAAGCTGTAACGGTTTTCCATTTCAAACCATTTTCTGTATTTTTGGGCTCTTTTAAGGGTATTATGTGTTGTGTTTAGGTTTATGTTTTCTGGGGGTGGAATGCTTTATTGTTGTGCTTGAAGCCTGTGGATAGTGAGGCTTATGAACCCTATTGGTTTCGATTACATAAGGGGTATTTCATTAGGCAACTAGTGGAGACCCACCCCATAGCAAATACAGAAA
>QMSC01000069.1 GCA_003649515.1 Thermoprotei archaeon
GCAGCATCTATACTTAATAGAATCTTCGCAGCAATAGGCCTTAACGTAAAAATTGAAGTAGAGAAGCAGTTCTTCAGAGGAGCATACTTAGATAAGCTAACTGCAGCCTTTGCTGCAAAGGAGGCTCCAGACATAATCGCAATGAAAGACCTACCAACACTAGTCGAAGGAGGCTATGTAATAGCCCTTGACGAGTACATTGAGAAGTACAAGGACTTACTAGAGGACGTTTATCCAACTCTATGGAAGGGCGTTACCTATAAGGGTAAGATATGGGCCATTCCACAGGACACTGAGGCAAGACCACTATACTTCAGAAAGGACGTTCTAAGGAAACTTGGATGGAGGGAAGAGGAGATAGAAGCCCTACCAGAGAAGATCCGTAAAGGAGAGATAACCATAGAGGACTTAATAGAGGTAGCCAAGGAAGCCATGGCTAAGGGCCTGGTCGAGTGGGGCTTCTACCATAGGCCCAACTTCGGCGGCACACCCTTCATAATACTCTACTACCAGTACGGCGGCGAGTTACAGGATCCCAAGACAGGAAAGCTAATACTATGCAAGAGCGCAATGCTAAAGATGCTAACACTACTGCACCGCATGGCCCAGGTAGATAAGGTAGTACCACCTAATATGATAGGGACTTCCTGGAGAGACATACACGCAGGCTTCGTAAATGGACGCGTCCTCTTCTGGTTCGGTGGTACATGGCACTGGGCTGAGTGGCAGAGAGTGGCCTACCACGAGAAACTAGGCAAGCTACCTGAAGATTATGAGTGGGAGAACATGGGATTTGCCCTAGTACCAGCACCTGAGGAAGGACTCAAGCCGCTAACGCTAACAAGCCCGTACCTCTACTACGTCACCTCCCAGTCAAAGTACCCAGAACTCGCATTCCTCCTAATAGTGCTAGCCACTTCAGCTCCAATGGACGCCATACATGCCATTGACAGCGGACACCTACCAGTGAGATCCACTACTGTAAACCAGCCATACTATGCTAAGTCAAAGTTCCACAAGGAAGTTGCTTACATGCTAGAGCACACTACATTCGAGCCACTACATCCCAAGTGGCGCGCCTATAAAGATGCCTGGATAACAGCGATAACTAAGGTCGAGACTGGCGAACTAACTCCAGAGCAGGCATTAGACGAAATGGTCAAGACGCTACAGACAGAGCTAGGAGACGCCATTATCATAAAAGAGTAAGAGGATAACTATTTCAGGTGTAGGAAATAGATTTTTTATCTTTTTCTCCCTCTATAAAATTTTTATCATTCTTTAGAGCAATATTATCTGTTAGCTAACAATCGGAGGGTATCGCCTTGCTCGCAAAGGATCAGTATCTAGCTTACCTCAACAAAGTGCTGGGTGTGCTCAAGGAAGTTAAAACGAGATTTGGAAGATTTATACTCTTAACGGTCTTCCTGACTCCACTGCTAACAATGATGGCCTTAGCATGGATCTCGCCTGTAGTACTTACAATATATCTCAGCTTTACAGATCTCAACATTCAAAACCTATTGACATTCAACGTGAGACTAACCCTAGAGAATTTCGGGAAGATCTTTAAGTACGATCCCTTTGTCCCCGAGGTCCTAAGGATAACGGTAATGTATGTGACCAGCGTGTTATTCATAAACGCCATATACAGCCTAATACTGTCCATAGTCTTGGCCTACCTCATCCGAAATGAGTTTTTATCAATATTCTTACGCGTCTCATGGCTCATTCCAAGAATAACTCCTGGAATAATATACGCGCTAATGTGGAACTGGTTTATAGACCCTAGGTCAGGGCTCTTAAACCCCTTACTTCAAGCTCTTGGTGTTCCCGCAGAATGGTTGCCTAGAAGCTGGCTTCTACAAAAGCCCTATTCACAGTTGCTGATGATAATAGTTAACGGTTACGTTGGAGCAAGTTTTGGAATGATAGTGTACACTGCTGCAATAAAGTCCGTACCCGATGATATAATACATGCAGCAAAAGTTGATGGTGCCTCCGATCTCCAAGTAGCCCGCCACATAATAATACCCCTCCTAAAATGGCCTATACTCTTCGTAACTGCCTGGCAGACCTTGAGCCTCATGGCTTCCTACGAGCAAATATTAATGATCTGGGGTAGCGGTGGTGGAGGAGGATATCGAGGTATAACGCGCGCTGCTGGCGTAACGGTATGGGCGTTGTACTCTTACACTAAGGCCTTCGATGACTTCGAGTACGGCTACGCTTCAGCGCTCTCACTGCTCCTCGTTATAATAGGCATAGCGTTGATCATCTTGTATTTCAAGATTTTCGGGTTCAGGAGACTAATGGAGCCCAGTAAAGTGGAGGTGTAAGCTTATGGCTACTGGAGGGAGATCTAGTAGGAGTTGGAGATACGTTTCGAAAGTACTCAAAGTGCTGGTGATTCTAGGAGTTGCAGTGATACCATTAATACCTATATGGAGCATGGTAGCATGGCTTGCCATACAGTCCTTCAGCAAAAAGGTAACCCTAGGACTAGTTCCCCTAGGCTTATCGATTGAAAACTGGCGCTTCCTATGGTCCCCCGTCAGAGCCGGACTAAAAGAGTACCCGAATATATGGCCTGTGACAATCAACACTCTCCTCCTAGCACTTGGAGTTTCGATGCTAGTAGTCCTCGTAAGTACTTTGGGAGGCTACGCAATATCTAGAATAGACTTTAAAGGACGGACTCTACTCATGGAGTTCATCATTGCACTTCACGCGTTTCCAAGCATAATACTGCTAATAGCGCTCTTCATTATTCTTAATAAGCTAGGACTTTACGGCAAGGGCATAATAACGCTCATCGGCATAGCGATAATTAAGGCTGGCCTAGAGATACCTATGTCAACGTGGATAATTAAGGGGTTCTTTGACAGCATTCCATGGGACCTTGAATGGGCTGCACTAGTTGACGGTTGCTCTAGGCTGAAGGCTTGGAAAAGCGTTATACTTCCTCAAGTACTCCCTGGAATAGCCGCCGTTGCAATATTCTCATTCTTAGCGGGCTGGAGTGAATTCTTGCTCGTCTTCACGTACGTCAAGGACGAAACCTATTACACCCTGCCCGTGCTCCTGTACCACATGATAGGAGAGTTTAAATTTATAGACTGGGGCCTGTTGGCTGCTATGGGACTATTCTACACTATACCAACACTACTGTTCTTCACGCTAACACAAAAAGTGCTGCTTAGAATATACGTCGGAGGGGTTAAAGGATAAAACTAGTTTAAACAATTTCACGAAATATTTTTCTTAAATTCTCAATGGCTATTTTAGCAGCCTCTTCTGGGCTAGGCTTAGGTAAGATTTCAGCCGATAGGAAGCCCTCATATTTTATATCTAGTAGAGTTTTAATTATGCTCTTAAAATCTATATGTCCAAGCCCAGGTGCTAGTCTATTGCTATCAGCGACGTGAAAGTGTCCAAGCCTACTTGAAGCCTTCTTTATCGATTCCTCAACTATGGCTTCTTCAATATTCATGTGAAATGTATCGAGAAGAAGGTAAAGGCTCTTCGAACCTACGTCCTCGATTAGTTTTAGTCCCTCGTCTACCGTGTTTATTATGTTCGTTTCATACCTGTTAAGCGGTTCAAAGAATATTTTTACGTCGAACTTTTCCGCGTACTCGCACAGCTCCTGAAGACCTTCTATAAGCCATGTATAAGCAACCTCATATTTTACCCCTCCAACTACTTTGCCCCTCATTAGGCCTATGACTACTCCACTTGAAAGTTTGTGAGCCACTTCTACGAAATCCTTTAACCGAGCTACAGCCTTTTTTCTAACGTTGGGTTTAGGGTCCGTTAGGCTGAGTCCCTCATGAAGGTAATTTAGTCCCGTACTAAAAGCTGGGACCTTAATCTTGTACTCTTCACACAAGGCCTTTACAACACTTACCTTGAGGTCCTTAGGGTCTAGTAAGGAGAGCTCTACTCCATCGTAGCCGTATTTAGCAGCTCTCTTAAAAATGTCCTTTAGTTCACCTATGAAGGCTATTGCATCGAAGCGAGGCTTAGAAAGAGATGTCACTATACTAACATTAAGTATGGTCCTCATCTTACACACCAATAAAAGTTTTAGCTTTAGATTAACGCCTTTCCAGTTTTCTTATCAAACAGGTGTATTTTGTCCTTCTTAAACGCTATCTTCACTTGCTCATTCATTCTTACCTTGATTTCTGGAGTTACTGCCTTGAGAACTAGGTCTCCAATCTTGAGGTTTATGATCAGGTCTCTGCCTAGAGGCTCTATTACGTATATAAGCGCGGGAATCCCCTCAACTGCACCGATGATTATATCTTCAGGTCTTACGCCCAGTATTACCTCGCTCGGAGCCTTAGCCTTTAGTACTTCTGCAAAACTCTCCGGAAGCTCTGTGACCATGTGCTCGGACTCAAATACTAGCTTTCCGTCCTTTTCGGTGAGCACTCCCTCAATGAAGTTCATTGGAGGACTTCCTATGAAGCCAGCGACGAAGAAGTTCCTGGGTTTATAATACAATTCCTCGGGAGTTCCTACCTGCTGTATCTTACCTTCATTCATTACTGCAATCCTATCGGCCATCGTCATAGCTTCTAACTGGTCGTGCGTTACGTATATCGTCGTTATTCCAAGCTCCTTCTGAAGTCTCTTTAGTTCAGCTCGCATGACAACCCTTAGCTTTGCGTCAAGGTTGCTTAGGGGCTCGTCCATAAGGAATATTCTCGGCTTCTTTACAAGGGCTCTAGCCAGCGCTACACGTTGCTTCTGTCCACCGCTTAGCTGTGCCGGACGCCTATCGAGTAGCTCTTCAATGCGCAGGAGCCCCGCAACCTCCCTTACTTCCTTCTCGATCTCCTTTTTCGGCACTTTCTTAAGCTTTAAGGGAAAAGCTATGTTATCAAAGACACTCATGTGAGGATAAAGCGCGTAGCTCTGGAATACCATTCCAACGTTCCTATCCTTAGGTGGGAGATCGTTGACTATTTCGTCGTCGAAGTATATGTATCCGGACGTGGGCTTGTAAATTCCCGCAACCATTAGTAGCGTAGTCGTCTTTCCACAGCCCGAGGGGCCTAGGAATACCATGAATTCACCGTCCTCGATCTCTAAGTTGACATTGTCTACTGCCACAACTTTCCCGAATTTCTTTGTTATGTTCTCAAGTTTAACTCTGACCATTGGAGACCCCCACGTAGATATTTGATTTTAATATATGGGCTTAAGCTTTTAATCATTTCGACTTTTAAATAAAGAGAAAGTGAAAGTTTATGAAACCTCATACTTAATCCTTCTCCTCGAGCTTAAACAGTAGGTGTATGAGCCTATCGATGTCCCATGGGACTTCTTCGGGTTTAGCTTCCGGAAGCTTTGCTAACTCGTCGTATACTTCATTCATCAGGTTAGCGATTCTCTCGTAGAAAGCGTAGTACTTGTCGTATACCTCACATAACCTCGGTTCAGGGTCTATTATGCCCCTCACCTTTACTAGGTTTGAAACACCTTCTGAGATACTGGACAGTTCGCCCGTCCCCGTGCCTACAAGTATTGCGTCACCTATTAAAGTGGCATCTAGGACTTGGGGTATGACAACCCTCCTCTTAGTAACATTGGCTTTTATACGTGCCCATGTAGGAGTTTTCCCGCCTCCACCTAGCACTACAAGCTCCTTACTGTACACGCCCAGTTCTTCAAGAACTTCAAGTATCTTGCGTATTTCAAAGGCTATACCCTCCATGAGAGCCCGAAATACATGAGCCCTTGTATGGTGTACTGTAAGTCCTAGTATTAGTCCTCGCGCATAGGGATTCCACCTAGGAGCCCTTGCGCCTCCGAAGAAAGGCAGAACTATAAGCCCATTAGCTCCAGGGGGTACGTATTCAGCTTCCATGTCCAAGTATTCATATGCCCTCCTGCGCGTAAGGTTTGCAAGAACTTGTTCGCCCTGACAGAATTGGTCTCTAAACCACCTTAAAACAGCCCCAGCTGTGGACATACCTGCCTCAATGTTCCATTTACCCCTAATAGCTGCAGCCGTTACGACAACCCTCATCTTATCGTCTAGAACCGGTGAATCGACGGTAGTAGCGGTTGTGGAACCAGTTCCTGTAGACTCCTCGACTCTAGTGGAATCTAAAACACCGGCACCCAATATTTCGCATTGTCTGTCGCCTGCACCTCCCATCACTGGAATACCCTCAAGGATGCTCAGCTCCTTTGCAGCATCCTTCGTAGTTTCCCCTACGACTTCGTCTGAAAAGGAGGCGTGAGGAAATAACTCAGCACACTCCTGTAGACCAAAGGCTTCAAACAAATCCTCCGACCATTCTAATTTCGTTATGTCAAATAACATCGTCCGCGAAGCAATCGTTACGTCGGTCGTATACTTTCCAGTAAGCTTGTATACTATATAATCCTTAGGTTGAAGCGCAACCTTAGCCTTCCTCAGAACTTCAGGCTTATTCTCCTTATACCACAGGAGCTTAGTAGCTGTGAACGTGGGATCCACTATTAACCCAGTCTTCTTGTAAATCTCCTTGACGTCAAAATTTCTCTTGATCCACTCAGTTTGAGGTAACGATCTCTTATCGAGCCATATGGGAACTCTATCTAATGGATTCCCTTTTTCATCGAGTAGTGCTACGCTCTCTCTATGACTACTCACAGCTATACCAGCAATCTCACTAGGATCCACTTTCGCCTTACCCATTACTTCGA
>QMSC01000070.1 GCA_003649515.1 Thermoprotei archaeon
AACACTGTTTGTACTGCCTTAACTTTAATCGGATTTTGAGACCCTACTGCCACCAACATTTGTTATCCCTCTAAAGATCACAGATCTATTTTTGATTTTATATTAATGTTTAACGTAGTAACTTAAACATCTACTGATTCATGTTTTAAACTAAAAATTTATAAGAGCGGTTGGAATAGTCTTCGAAGCAAGGTCGAGGCAATGAAGATAAGGGACTTACGTAACGGTATGAGGGGGGTAGAAGTAGAAGGGACAGTTGTGGAGAAGGGCAACGCTAGAGAGGTTAACACAAGGTATGGTCCTGCGCGTGTATCGAACGCGGTAATACAAGATGACTCCGGTAGGATCATCCTATCTCTGTGGAATGATGACATTGAAAAGATCGAGATAGGAGATAGAGTGAGGATAGAAAACGGTTACGTGACGTCCTATAAGGGGCGCCTACAACTGAGCGTAGGAAGACGTGGAAGGCTAGTAGTATTAAAGTAGCTTTCACCTAAGCTCGTTGACTGCCGTTCAGCTTAAATTAGAGCCATCGTAGCGAATACTTTCGCATCTTGAAGAATGTTGGCTATCCTAGCATACTCATTAGGTTGATGCGCTGTCTCATCTACTGTAGACCAGACGGCGGCCTGATAGCCTACCCTTCTGAATATCGCAGCGAAAGTCCCACCGCCTATTCCACCTACTCGAGCATCTAATCCAGTCACTAATTTTATAGCGGTCTTTAACTTCTGCACAACCTTGCTTTGAGGGCTTGTGGGAGGCGGGGCTTCAGACCTTGCGATAACTTCTACGTTTATTCTCACTCTATAGACCTTTTCGAAGTTCTCTTTAAGGGTGTGAACTATCTCAAGTACCTCGTTAAGGTCATATCCAGGCAGTACTCTACAATCAAAATACACTACATCTACGCCAGGAATAGTGTTAACATTGTCTATATTCTTCTCCTTTTTCGTAGGCTCAAATGTTGAAGTCGGAGGGCTAAAGAGCTCATTTCTTTCATGAAACTTCGCGTGCAAAACTTCGTCTAAAAGTAGGGCGAATTTCATGCCTATTCTATGCGCGTTTATCCCCATATGCGGCATGCTGGCGTGTGCTTGCCTTCCCACTACAGTGATTTTGAGCCAAAGAATGTGTTTTTCCGCCACCTCAATGAAATCTCCTTTAGGAGAGCCAGCATCGGGAACTACTATCAGGTCGCTCTTACCAAAAGTATTTCTTCTCATTAACGCTTTAATGCCGTAGGTGCTTCCAGCCTCTTCATCGGCTGCGAAAACAAGACCTATACGCACTCTAGGCTTTATACCCGCGTCCCTAAGGGCCTTAACAGCAAGTATGGAGGAAGCTATAGCCTGACCATTATCTTCAGCGCCTCTACCGAAAATCTTTCCATCACTTATTATGGGCGTGTAGGGGTCTGATTTCCAGAGGGACCTATCTCCCTCAGGCACTGTATCGGTATGGGCTATTATCCACAACCTTTCCCTCGTGCTTCCCTCAAAAATTGCAACAATGTTTCTTCTTACCCCTTCTGGCACTCTGCTATCAGGTACATCTATTATCTGAAGGCTATCGGGTGAAAGCTCGCGCAGTACTTTTTCTAGGTAAAGGCAACGCTTGAATTCCCCTTCGCCTCCAAATGCTGGATTTACGGCTCTTATCTTGATTAAATTAGTTAGAATGTTTACGGCATAATCCCTGTTTCGAGATACTTCTGCAAATACCTCCTCTAAAGCCTCCTTCACCAGCCTCTCACCTCGCTAAACCTATCGGCATTATGTAGAGGGGGAGTAAACCTGGTAGACCTATAATATCCTTGATCTCCTCTTTATTTACATCCCCGATGATAATGGTACCTAGGTTGGTGCTTGCAGCACACAGGTATATGTTTTGGGCCACCATTCCACATTCTACGTTTAGCATATTCTCATCCTTTCCTCTTTTAGCTAGAAGAACTAAATTAGCTGCTGAGTGCCTGATATAATCTATGGGGATGCTAGTAGAGTATAGCCCCTCAAGGAGTGTCTCTTCCTCCAGCAGTATCAGTGAATGCCTACTGGGATCGTAAATGTATTTTCCACGAGGAAGGAACTCAAGTTCCCTTGCTAGGACTAATATTTTCACGAAGTATTTTGAAAGTGGAGGAACGTAAGGTCTATTCCCTGAGTTTTGGAAGCTAAGAGAATATTTTAAAATATAAGCAAGTTTTTCTAAGGGTAGGGTTCTCCTAACATACCGTCTAGCTGATCTCCTTCTCCAGATGCACTCCTCAAGCGTAAGCTCAGTGAAGTGAAAACGCGAGGGTATAACGTATTCAACTCCTCTTACGCGTGAATTTTCCTCTGAAATGCTTTTCTCCCCTTCTCCCCTCCCTACACCTATTACACAGTAAGGCTCTTCAGGTATCTTTAGTTCTGACGCAAGGCGTCTTGACTCTACCTTAAAACTATAGACCATACTAAAGCCAAGTGCTGCCGCTTCTAAGGAGATGTTTTGGCACATATGTCCGATCTCAGCATAAACGTAATCCTCTCTCCTCTTGCTACGAATCTCCCTAACGCGAGAAGAATTCGCGGCTAAAAGTATAATTAAGGGGGCTTCACTAATGGCCTCAGCGAAATCTTCTCTTAAATAGCCCTCTAAACTTACTCTTTCACCAAGATATTCTATGCTTCCCTCTCCTGGCTCCACCGAACGGTAACGATAAAATCCCTTTTCTACACCTTCTACATTACGGGCTATGAAGTAAATTTCAAATGGAAAGATGTTCTCGGCGATGGGTATCGTCCTAAGTATGGTGCCGTTAACTTTCCCAGTGGTTCCCCCAAGGCTGAAGAGGAGTCGACTAAGATCGCTGAGACTCAATGTACCGTTTAATACTTTTGAATGAGCTTTTACCCTAGCGGCTACTTCGCTTAGAGGGATGCTTAAAGTCGGTTCAAAGCCTGGTAAGCGTATGTTCATACTGCATCACTTCAGCGAATCTTCTCTATTAACAGGTTCTCATCAAATGTTTTAAATTAGCCGCATATAGCATTTTATCATTAGCATGTTAGAGGGCCAATGCCATGTTTGTGGATGCTCACTGCCATTTACATGAGTTTAGCGAAGAAGAAGTTGAAAGGTTTTCTAAGGAATTTTATATAGTGGCCGTTTCGGATGATTATGAATCTTCTCTGAAGACTATAGAGCTTGCATCTTCTTTTCCTAATATCATTCCATGTGTAGGCATTCATCCATGGGAGGTAAAGAACGTAAGTAACGACGAAGTTGAAAGGATCATCAGGCTTGTCGCTAAGAAGGATATTATCTGTCTAGGAGAAATAGGTCTGGACAAGCTTTTCACACCTCAAACCTTTGAGCGTCAACTAGAGGTTTTTAAGAGCTTTATATCGTTAGCTTCAGAGCAGGACCTAATCGTTAACGTTCATGCTGCAGGCGCTTGGAGAGAGGTTTTCGAGCTAGTAACTGAATTCTCCATGAAAAGGGTGATATTTCACTGGTATACGGGGCCGCTGAATCTCTTAAAGAGAGTAGTCGAACGGGGATATTATATAACGGTTAACCCAGCTGTAAAGATTCAGAAGAAGTTGAGGTCGGTTCTCAAACAAGTGGATATTCACTATATGCTTACGGAGAGTGACGGTCCCTACAAATATAGGGGTCTTTTCTTAGCTCCTCCTATGGTGCGAGAACTAGTGGAATATATTTCACAGGTGCGAGGCATAAGTACAGAGGATCTGAGGGAAACCGTACTCGGGAACTTTAAAAGATTGTTCAAGGTATCTATTAATTGAAGTGGTGGCGTTCAATGATCGTAGTAGGTGGTCCGGCTTCTACTAAGCTTGCTTCAAACGTAGCTAGGGAGCTGGGCGTTCAGTGCATTTCTCTCGAATACAAGGTTTTCCCAGACGGTGAATCGTACATACGTTACCCTCTCGAGAGTTGCGATGTTAAGGGAGAGGATGTAGTCATTGTTCAGTCCCTGTATCCTCCACAAGATAAGCACTTCGTGGAGTTGCTCTTCGCCATAGATGCTCTTCGGCATCTTGGAGCGGGAAGAATAGCCGTGGTAGTGCCTTATCTAGCATACTCAAGGCAAGATAAGGTTTTCCTACCAGGAGAGAATGTAAGCGTTAGAACGATCTTAAGGTCAATTGAAAGAATGGGTGCGGACTACTTCCTAACGATTGACATACATAAAGAGGAGAGTTTGAACTTCCTTTCAATACCCTCCTTCAACATCACAGCTGTTCCACTCTTATCAAATTACATAAAGGGTCTGAGATTGGAGGAAATTCTAGTCTTAGCTCCAGACCGAGGAGCTCTATGGAGGGCAGAAATGGCTAGTAGGTTCTTGGGAGCTGAGTACGATTACCTCGAGAAATATAGAGATAGAAGCACAGGCGAGGTTTCAGTAAAGCCCAAGAGTCTCTCTGTGAAAGGAAGAACTGTGGTTATTATAGATGACATTATAAGTACTGGAGGAACCGTCGCACTGGCAGCGAAAGTAATGAAGGAATTGGGGGCGCATAAGGTTATTGCTGCATGTACCCATCCACTACTTGTGGGGAACGCGTTAGAGAAAATGTATAATAGCGGAGTAGAGCGAGTTATAGGCACCAATACGATACCTTCCACTGTATCGGTAGTAGACGTTGCAGAAATAATAGTTGAAAAGTTAAAGAGTATCCTTAAGCCGAATTAAAGTAATCTTTTTTCAAACACCGTCAGTTGTTCAAAGCCATTCTTCCTTACCAACACTGTGTCCTCTATTCGCACCCCACCGTACCTATGGATGTACACCCCAGGCTCTACAGTAACCACCATGCCTTCTTTTAAGATCTTGTCCTTATCGGAGGGAGCTAGAGTAGGGCTTTCATGAACATCGAGACCTACACCGTGGCCGAGACTGTGGTTAAAGTAGGGCGCGTAGCCGTATTTCCTTATAACATCACGTGCTACATTGTCAACGCCTATTGCGCTTGCTCCTTCTCTAAGAACGCCTAGAGCCCTTTCCTGAGCTTCAATTACTGCTTCGAATATTCTTTTCTGTTTTTCTGAGGGCTCTCCTATAATCACCGTGCGGGTCATATCCGCGCAGTAGCCCATATACTTAGCTCCTATATCGATTACAACAAAGTCCCCTTTTTCGATCCTCCTTCTACCGGGCTTAGCGTGGGGGTAAGCCGAATTGGGTCCTGAGGCTACTATTGGAGGAAAGGCGGGATATGCTTCATGCTTAGAGAAAACGTACAGGACTTCAGCTACAATATCGATCTCGCGAACACCCTCCTTCAAGCTCTCTAGAGCTACTTCCAGAGCCTTACCTGTTATTTCAGAGGCCTTTCTAATGATTTCGATTTCTGTTGGGCTCTTAATCTCCCTAAGGGCCGAAACTAGTGGCGTAGCGTCTTTAAACTCTACGTCAGGAATTTTTTCTTTCTGAGAGCTAAGTTCCCTTAAATCGCCTGGATAACATGCAACAACTCCTTTCTTCAAATCACGTACAATGTCCAGTACTATCTCCGAGCGTTTCTTGAATATTACTTTCTCCCCTTCTGCTTTTTCCTTCAAGTAGGGGGAGTATGCAACGATGTTCTTCACATACGAGTAATCTAATGCTCGGGTGTACTCTAGACGGCTTACAAGTAAAAGTGGCTCTCCATCAAGGGGCACTATCAGCGTCCCACTATCAAATCCCGTAAAGTAGTACACATTGGATGGTCCTGTGATAATGCAAAGATTTACCCCCTTCTGTTTCATTTTTTCCCTAAGTTTACTGGTTCTACCACCATACTCGCTATGCATGCAGTTTCCCCCTTTTAACAAGAAGTCTAAGGTCTTTTAACCTCTACCATGCTGACGAAGTTCGCTTGGATAAGTATATATTTACCAGTGGGCTTATCCTAGTGCTGATCGAAACCTCAAGTACGGTGACCGAATATGGTTAAGAAGCTTAGAGTTACAATCAATAGGGATCAATGCATTTCGGATATGGTCTGTGTGTCTCTGTGCCCGGATGTCTTTGAAATGAATGAGGAGGACGGTAAAGCCCAGAGCGCGGAGAAGTTTAGGATTGGAGGTAGCGTGGAGAGGGGTGAAGTGCCTAGAGACTTAGAGGAGTGTGTTAGAAGCGCTGCTGAAGCTTGTCCTGTACAGATAATAGAGGTAGAGGAAATAGAATAATAGGGACATGGTATATCTTAGGCTTGGGACGCGGTAGCGTTGTATGTTCAAGAGAGTAGCTATTATAGCTTCGGATCGTGATCCTGCAAGCCTCAATATTCTTAGAAATTTGATGGCGCTGATAGACATAGAAGTTAACTTAGGTGAAGTTAAGAGCGGTAAAATTTTCACTTACGGCAACATCGACTTCTTCCTTTTCGGAGAGGAGCTAATATATATGGAGGACCTCGACCTAAAACTAAAGAACTATGATCTCTTCGTTTTCCTCAGCAGGCATGAGAGTGCGAGCCGCATGCGGACGCTATCAGCGCATGTTCCCGGTAACTGGACAGGAGATGCTAAATATGGAGGTAGGCCACGTAGCTTATGTGTTGCTCCAGCGAATTTCTTGACAAAGCTGGTCATTACCTTAAAGGATTTGCAAAGAAGGGATAAGTACCTTGAAAACTGGAATGTAGTGTTTGAAGTAACTCATCACGG
>QMSC01000071.1 GCA_003649515.1 Thermoprotei archaeon
GTCTTGGAGAGGCTTCTGGAGGACGAGGAGGTGAGGGCTACGATCGCTAGGAAGCTTGGGGAACTCCTGCCCTGGGGTGGGTGTGCGTGAGCAGCCTAGACGAGGCTGAGACGCTTGGGGAACGCTTCATAAGGGAGCTGGCAGACCACATGATGAGGAAGTACCACGAGAGACACGAAGAACTCAGAAAGAGGCTCGGCGGGGACGTAGACGAGCTCTACTTCGTCCACGAACTCTGCGAATGCAGAAGAAAGAGGCTGATGAGGAAGCTGTACCCTGAGCTGGAGCTGGCGAGGCTCTTCGAACCACAGATAATGCTGGGAGAGCTAGTCCACGTAGCAGTAGAAAGCCTGACGCAAAGCCAACACGAAGTCCTAAAACACAAAACCCTAGAGGAAGACGGAAAGAAAGTTCGCATAGTGGGAACAATAGACATCTACCACCCAGAGAGCGAGACGGTGGTGGAAGTGAAGTACGCAAGGAAGCTAGACTCAGACACGCCACTAGAACACCACAAGCTACAGGCAAGCCTATACGCATGGCTAGCAAACGCAAAAACAGCAGAAATATGGTACATAACCCCCGAAGGCATTAGGACATATTACCAAATAGAGCCTATAAATGAAAATGACGTGAAAACGCTCATAAAAAATCTAAAGATACCGATGTGGCCAAAGTGGGAATGCCGGTATTGCCAATATATTAATGTGTGCGGAGCAAATAGTAGGTTTTAATGGTGTAAAACGTGCCATATTTAGTCGACATATTCTGTGGTTGCGGTGGAGCCTCCCTCGGGTTCGCGCTCGCCGGCTTCGAGATAGTTGCAGCGCTAGATGTGGACCGAAATGCGTGCAAAACTTACGAGATGAACTTAGGAGTGAAGCCTATCCGTGCAGACGCCTTTGAACTGGATCCAATGTCCCTCCTCTCGGAAACAGGACTGACCAAAAGGGAGTTAGATGTGCTCGTGGCTTGCCCTCCTTGTCAACCGTTCAGCAGATGGGCAAAAACGAACGGAAATCCTAAAAACGACGATCGCAGATTTCTAGTCCCTCTAGTTGCTGAATTTGTGGAGGCTTTTCTTCCCAAATTTTTGGTTTTCGAGAATGTTCCGCGGCTCTTAAAACATCCTTGGAGAACGTACCTCGACTCGCTGTTGAAAAAGCTAACTAAACTGGGCTACGTATATGAAAAGAAGGTAGTTAACGCTGTCGATTACGGGATCCCTCAGAACCGCCGACGCTTGCTACTCGTGGCCGCCGACTATTACACATTTAAGCGCTGTCGAGTAAGGCACTTGATTCCACCCACTACGGTAAGTCAAAGGAGAACTGTGAGAGATGCCATCAGCGACCTCCCTCCTCTAAAAGCTGGAGAAAGTCACCCGGCAATATCGAACCACGTGGCTCCCTGCCTCTCGCCGGAGAAGCTAGAGCTCGTTAAGATGATACCCAAAGACGGAGGGACATTGTTGATGCTTCCTAAAAAGTATCACCTTCCCTGCCAACTGAGAGGAGGCTTCAATAACGCTTGGTCGCGAATGCGGTGGGATGAACCGGCGCCGACTCTCACAACGCGTTGCACTAACCCCTCTAGCGGCCGCTTTCTCCATCCTGAGCAGGATAGAGCTGTCACTCCTAGAGAGGCAGCTAGGTTACAGAGCTTTCCTGACTGGTTCACATTTCCTCAGTCGGTGACAATAGCTGCTAGATTGATAGGAGACGCCACTCCTCCTTTGTTAATGATGACCGTAGCTAAGCACTTGTACTGCGTTGGGAATACATCTGCGAGGGAATGGCGTTTCGGTGAAAAATGCCCTTCAGAAATAGTCCTACTTTTACCTAAGTCTCCTTTATAGTTGTATGAATGGTTGATTCAACCGAAATACTTAAGTACCTCTTCAACCAAAACTCTACACATGAGCGCGTATACCTCCCGAATAGGAACGACTGTGGAGGGGTGCTCCTTCAGCAGAATTTACTTCGTGTTGGAGCCTGGAGAGAAGGTCTCTCCGGGAGAGCTGGTAAAAGTAGAGGTAAACCGCGACATTTACGTTATTTGCCGGGTATTGGAGGCTAAGGTCGTCTCCGAGTACGACAAACCCTCTAGAGTCTACACTCGTCGCATACTCAGACTCGAGGCCAATCCCTCGGATGTGGCGCCTGGACGTTTTGTTTTGGTGGAAGCGGAAACCATAGAAGAGTTGCGCCGGGAGGAAAACGATTGGAAAGTGACTAATGTTTCAAGCCTAGTTGCTGCAGGATCTCCGGTCTATCGTTTAGGCGATTTAGCTAAGTTGCTCTTGGGATTTCCGCCCGAAGACCGAGGACTACACATAGGTGAGCTGTGGACAGGAACCACTAGTGGTTCCTGTCCAGTAACTTTGGACCCCAATGAGGTTCTCCCGCGGCACGTGTTAATCGTCGGTACGACAGGGACTGGGAAGTCTTATGCGTTGGGAGTATTGGCTGAGGAGTTAAGCAAGTTAGGGATACGCCACATTCACGTAGATGTTCACGGCGAGTTCCTAACGGCGGCAAAGGAGCTCGGGGGGAAGATTATGGTTCCTGGAGACGACCTTACCATTAGACTGAGTTCTCTCTCCGAGCTGGAGCTCATCGAATTAATTCCTGGTTTGACGGAACTCCAATCTGAGATAGTACGTCGTGCCTTCTTGGAGCTGAAAAAGGCGGGGGGAGACTTTACCGTAGACGACCTAGTCGACGAGATAGAACGCGTAGCTCCGCTTTTTAGAGCTAGAAACGATACCGTACTTAACGCCAAAGCTAGGGCCGCTTTGTTGAATAGAGTGAGGATAATAGGACGCGGCGTTGATTGGAAGTCTTTATTGGACAAACCCACGTTTATCGACATAGATTGTAGGTACCTCATCCATTCCGAGCTTCAGGCGCTCACCGCAGCTCTAGCGAGGGAGCTGTTGGAACTTCTAAGAGACGAGAGTGTACGAAAGCGACTTCGTGGAGTTGTGCTGTCTATAGACGAGGCTCACCTATTTCTTCCACCAAGAGGGCGAGAATTTGCTCCATCGGCTTCCGTCCTGGGGGAGGTCATACGGTTCGGACGTCACTATGGGCTGTGCCTTGTGCTAATAACGCAGTCTCCCATGGACATAGACCGTAGAGTCATCCGCACGACCAACACTAGGCTGATATTCGCAATCGAGCCAGATCAACTTGAAGCACTTCGTGGAGTGTTTGCTGACGCTCCTGCGGAAGTCATAAGGAACTTGCCGAAGCTTGAAAGAGGCGTGTGCCTTCTGACAGGAAGCAGAGAAACCGTGCGCCATGCCGTACTCTTGAGGATTAGGAGGAGAAAAACAACCCACGGCGGAGAAACCCCCAAGCTAATAGAAAATAAGGGTGATGAGATGTGAGTCGCCGTAAACGAAAACGTCCAAGGTTAGAAGATATAATACTAGAAATTCTGAAGGTGGCTCCAAATCGTGAAGCAACGCTGTCGCAGTTATTTAGAGAGATAAGGACGAACTACGGGTTGAAGGTGACTTACCAAGCTGTATCGAAGGCTGCTAAATTGCTTGCAGAACGAGGGAAAGTCGTTAGAAGGAGACGAGGCGCTTATGTCGTTTACAAACTTCCGTATTTGCCTTTAGACACATTCACAAAGATCGAAACGTGGAGTATAAGAGACGAATTCGACAGAGATAGGACGCTGGCGAAGAAGGAAATAATTTATGGCTACGTAGATAGGGTGGCGGATGTTTGGAGTAAGTACATCGAGTTTTCCGGAGGAAAGTTGAGGCGATATTTTAGACTTACTGCCCAAGCATTGCTAAATGAAAATCCTCACGAACTATTTTACCGATTGGCGAAGTGGTTGGTCGATAATCATAAAAAAGCAGTTCACGCGTACGAAGAAGCCAAGAAGAAGAGGGACATAAACCTGTCAGAAAAAATAAAAAGACATATACGGGCGCTTGAACATCTCGCCAAGCGCGTATTTAACCGAGGTTTGGGTATACCGGCAGACAAGCGAAGAGGAGGCCCGTTTTTGTTGAAGTACAATTTTCATAAGGGCGAAGACGAGTCTGCAGTCGACCTAGAAGCCGTAAAGAAGTTCTTGATGCGTTCAGTAGTAGGAGAAAGGTTCCTTGAAATAAGGAAGGTTCAAAAACCAAAATACCCCTGTCTTCACATAAGCACAGACGCATCTAGGTACATACTCAGGCCTCCTATAGAAGAAATTGGCGAGACGCTTATACCTACGTGGATTCCTCCGGCAGCATACGTACAAACGGTCTCTGCCTGCATAGATATATTCGAGGACTGGGAGGACTATGATATCTATCCTCGTCCAGTAAGTTCTGATCCCAGAAGCATACCCTACGACTACTTCGTAGAGCCAACTGAAATTCTCGAGGAATCGGATCCCCTCTTACGTCAGAGACTCGTGCAAACAGCACAAGAAGGCGCGCTCTACGATAGAGATGAGGAAGCATTAAGATTAGGGTGGACAGGCTATAGATACCGCAAAGAATCGCCTAAATCAGCTTACATCGTTTTTAGAGATGGCCGTCTGTTTCCGCTAGAGCACTTTTGGGGCGATTACGTACGTCGTTCTCCTCACGGCTATAGAGTTAGGAATGCAGCCAACAGATTCAGAGAAATTGCGAATACCTACGCGAAGGAAGCGAAGTATTGGGGGGTAGTCAAGTGTCCGTCTGTCGAGATCATAGCGCCAGTAGTAATTTGGTACATGAAGTATGGTCATCCCAACGGTCAGATTTGGAACGAACTAGATGACGATGAATTCCTATCTATAATGAGGAATCCGCTTCCCGACCAAGTAGTGGTTCTCGAGCTATTTAGGGGGCTCAGAGATCGCGTGGCGCCAGATGAGGTAATTCTCACATTTCGTGTAGTTAGGCCGTTTTACTCTATGTGTGAAGATTGGATTGCTCTGAATTGGTTTAAAAATATCGAAGAACTTAAGGATCACCTAATAGAAGTGGAGAGGACGAAGTGGGGACTAAAAAGTAAAGATGAATTAGACGAGGAAACAAAGAGTTATGTTGAGGCGTTTTCTGAAATGTGCATGAGAACGGCAGTTATGCACTTGTACGTGGGAGTTCCACGACACGTAGTCTACGAGACCGTCAAAGTGCGTCTTCCTCGTTATGAAGTGCTTATTGACCCAGGCATCATCGACGATGCGTGGAACGACATAGATAGAATAGGCGATGAAAATCTCATCAAACTTGAACAGTTCAGCGAACGAGCTGTTACGCGATTGTTAACTGCATTGAGCGACGAAAGAAAAGCGATGGACCTTTATCCTGAGGAGGAATTAAGCGAGGTAGAACGAGGTGCGGGAGATATATTAACACCTAAAGTGTCGTTATTAGCGCATTATTATGCTAAAGATGTAGCTAAAGATTTAGGACAAGCGGTTCTTGTGACCATCTTCAAAAAATTATTAGAGCGATGGGGGTGGCCGAGAAGTTGAATAAACGATCTACATTTGTAGAGAGAATTCTAAATTGGCATAGAAACAATAGAAGGAATTTTCCTTGGAGAGAGACATCAGATCCATTTGCTAAATTAATTGCAGAAATTTTACTTCAAAAGACCCCAGCAGAACGAGTATTACCTGTTTTTATTAAGTTAAATTCCAAATTTCCTACACCTCACGAACTCTCTAAAGCAGGTCTTTCCGAAGTTGAGGACTTAGTTGGTGCGCTGGGGCTTAAAAAAAGGGCTATATATTTACTAAAAAGCGCTAAAACGATTGTTGACAAATTTAACGGCAAAGTACCGGATAACTTAAATGATCTACTTAAGTTGCCTGGCGTGGGTTTATATACGGCTTCTGCTGTTTTATGCTTCGCTTTTAACAGAGATCTACCCATAGTCGATTCAAATATAGCTCGCATTTTGACGAGGGTATTCGCTCTTAACATTTCATCGAAAAGGCCTCAATTAGATAAGTCTCTGTGGGAGTTTGCAGCAAAGCTAATCCCCAAGGGGATGGGCCCGAGATTTAACGAAGCGTTAATAGATTTTGCAGCCTTAATATGTAAGTCTAAACCTCGTTGCTTTAAATGTCCATTATTGGACATATGCGAGTATGCATTAAAGACGAAGAAGCAGAAAAATCCTATTAAAAACAACGAAAAATAGTCCATTCAACGTAGTTAAACTAAAATAGATTTATGTTGACAACTATAAAAATTAAGTCTAAGAAGTGAAGCTTAAGAAAGCGTTTCTTTCATCGGTTCAGAATCACACTTACCTTGAATTTCGGAGCTGGGCTCGTCCAGTAGTGTTGACTAAGCACGTCTACAACTTGGAGCTTCCTGAGGAGCTTAGGCCATCGGTGTTCACGCACGAACTCGTCCACTTCTCCTGTGCTGAGAGGAGCAGGACTA
>QMSC01000072.1 GCA_003649515.1 Thermoprotei archaeon
TAAAATTAATAATAGATTGAGAGGTTGAAAAAC
Source organism: Thermoprotei archaeon (assembly GCA_003649515.1). Lineage (GTDB taxonomy): Archaea > Thermoproteota > Thermoprotei > Thermofilales > B20-G17 > B14-G17. The sequence goes on from QMSC01000072.1 coordinate 34, forward strand.
AGTTAGGTCTTAATATCTATTTGTAATGCACAGTCCCGAGTATTTAGATTGATTATATTTGCAATGCATCGATTATTTTTAGAATTGCTTTGTATGAAGTAAGGGCTTTTCTCGAATATATCACTAATTTAATTTAAAAATTAATTTTTGAATTTTTAATTCTTAAGTATTACCTTAAAATTTTTCTATTATTTAATTTTTATCAATATAAGGTTTCACTCGCATTGTAACTGTTGAGCTTAAAAGCATAATGAGAATGCGAATAAGGTCAAGATAGTTGAACGTTAAATATGCTTCTCAAGAAATCCTAGGCATCTTCGGGTTCTTTGACCTATTCATAGGTATGAGACTCCACTCGATAATATTCTCGATAATGAGAAAGCCCACAATAGCACTGATCTACGATACGAAAAACTGTTGAATTGCTAAAGAGGAAGAGAAATGTGGCTATCGTCTCTGTTGCAATGAACGAGAAGCGTTGAAGAACTACTTGATAAACTGCCAGAGCTTTAAAGGTAGCACACGAATTTCCTAAATTTAATTAGCCACGGCCTCAATTATCATATCGGCATTGGCAAATGCGTGCACTAAAGAACGTAAGAACTAAGTTTATGGGGAAGGAGGTTAGCTGCACAGCATTATTCGATATGGGCACAAGCCACACAGTAATTCAGTGAGTCTTCTTTGAAAAGAACTTTAATGCCAGCTGGTCAAAGCTTCCCAGAGCTATTAAGCTCTACCTAGTAAATGGTGATTTCGTAGAAGCGGATAAATATGCTCAAGTAATCATAGTATAGATGATGTTGAATTATTGCCACCTGAGGTAATACTCATCGTAGACAAGTTTGCGAAGGAGATAGAAGTTGAAGGTCGTAGAGTTAAGCTACCTGAATTGATCATAGGCCCAAGCACCATGGATAAGTATGGAATAATATTAGACCCGAAAGAGGGCGTCGAGCTGATAGGGACAGCGCTGCTGCTTTGATGTTAACCGTTTGTCCCTACCGCTTCATCCTATTTAAGATTATAGCTTTCTATGTCTGCGGTAGGAACTTCTACCTTCTTCCATAGGGTCTTACATAGTATACATAATATACATTTAATAGTGCAATGGCAATAATTAATAAAGAAGTAAAGGATATCATAGAGAAAGGAGATTTAAATAATTTTTCCGAGGATATCTTAAAATGGTACTAACATGAACTACTATCTTGAAGTGAAGGAGTCATGATTTTCATGAAAGAGATATGGTAAGGAAACTATCGCATCAAACACATCGTGTGAGGTGAGTATAATGGAGTATAAAGAGCTAGAGGAATGGGAAGCCCAAGAGCGAGAGAAGACAGAAAGCGCCTTTAACAGGATATTAAACAAACCTGAGATGCCATGGGAAGATAGAGTCAAAGTTGTGTACCCAGAGCTGAGCCTCGAGAAACCATACGCCTATCGCCAAGATCTCGGGATCCCGATAAGGCTTCTCCTGCCCTTCTACAAGCAACTAGTTTTCCACATAGACTCATTTAAAACGAAAGAGGTATTCATGCGATACCATGATGCACTCAAGCCTGAGGAGCTTGCCAGGCTATATTGTAGAGGGAGAATAAGGTTTCTTTTAGCTTCCTCACCTACCGAGTATGCTGGCCTTGATTATCTAGATCCCATACTTCAGCTGAAGCCTCCTACGGTAATTCGCATGAGGGCTCTTATAGCCTCTGCGGCTGGCTCTTGGGCCAAGCTTGATGAGCGACAGAAAGAGGGCGAACGTATTTTCTCAGGGAAGGTAGAAACCAAGAAAGTTCCGGGTCTCTATGAGAGCTTAAGGAGACCTAAGGAGTCTGTTGAGGGACATACGATTTCCTCTTATATCAATTTATGCTGCATGGGCTTTGAGGATCTTGTAAAGGAAGTCATCAAGCTGAATGATCCTAACAACGCAGCGAAAGTACTGATCGTGTACGATTCTCTATTAGTACGTCCCCTAACGACCGGTATGTTAGGGCAGCCACAAATTACCAAGGAATTCGCTTCTCTTGCCAGAGAATTGAAGGCTCCTGTCTCTAAGGAGATTATCTTCCCGCTAGAAATTGGCCGAGTTCTTGTCATGTGGTATAATCTCGATTTCCCTCTTAAGCCAGGACTGGAATACATCGAGGATCTCTATAAAGAGAGAGTGATGGACTCTGCGAGGAAGCTACTCGTAGCTCTTGAAGAAGCAGTCAGAGAAAGAAAGGGTGATGAAGCCTTAGAAAGAGCGGAAGATATTCGGGAAGTACTGAGAGAAGCGCAGGAGGCAATCAAAGCGAAAATGGAGAAGTACAGGAAATGGTTCAGAGTAGCTCTATTATTGGCTGGGATTGGCTCGCACTTCTTGGCCTCTCCTCCTCAAGTCGGACTCTTGACAACGCTGGGGCTTAGTGTCGTATCCCTCCTCTCGAATAGACTAGTAGAACTGGTCTCCAGCTTAAGGACACCGCCCCTTCAGACTGCTATTTGGAACTTTAAGAAGAGATGGGATAAAGTAAGACCCTAGCGGAACTTGACAATCTACTCTTAAAACGCTAAAAACCAAATCCAACGACCTATTCGCAGAAGTATGAATTAGAGACAAATAATAGAGGCTAGTCTACAAGCTAACCATAGTCGCCCTGTTCCTCATAGTACTCACACACCCTACTCCATAAGATGTAATTATCCTTCTGAAAATCTTAACAAACAAGATAATAGAAGATGAAATTTCACGAGCAAAGACTATAAATCCCATGAAAGCTATAAGAGATCGAAAAGTCGTATTATCATTAGCACTTTCGCTGGTCTGTCGTGGATGTATTCTCCTATATATCGAATTTTCACAATTCAATATCCTCAGCATGATAATGCTCTGGATTTGTGGACTCCTAATCTGGTTCTTCGGCATTTACTCCTTTATTGAGAGGGAAGTCAGGGGAGTATGTGAGAGACTAGAAAGTTTAAGGCAATTAGAGAAGAAGAGAAGCATATGAGGTTGTTGGATTTGTTTTGGGTTAATCCGTAAATGACAAATAGGTTAATCCATTTGTCATAGCGGCCTTCCATTAGATCACGTTATGCTGAAGATTCTGAAGAATAAACTGCATAGCAGCAAAGTTTTCTGCAAAAACAGCATCTGATACAGAAAAAAGTCATGATACTAACGGTGATTATCTACACGATTGTACTTGCTTCTCTAAGAAAGTACAGATTTATAGAATCAGTGGAGCCTTTGGTCACTACCATTATATGGACTGTTGATGATGTTATCGCCATCGATATTACCATAGCAGTCACCCTCATTGGTATTGAACTCACGCGATTACTTCTGCGGATTATAAGCAACGAAATGACTAATCTCAGGATTTTTCATTTGGACAAGACTGGCGGTTGGGCCTTCTTGGGGCATCTAGCAGCGTTAAACTCTATGATGGTTGATGTTATCAGCGGGATTTGACTGGTTCCCTGGATCTCAGCATGGTTGCCGTTGCTAAGGTCATCTCTTGCGACTCAAACGATGGTAATAACCACTGCGATAGTGAGCATCATATTCTGTATAATAGTTTTTCCCGTAGCGCTGTTCCTGATAGTCGCCTATAAATTCAAGACGAAGATGACCGAATTGAAGAAGTCATACATCTCCAAGCTGGAAGCCGTCTATAGCAAATTTAGCCGAGGGCTGACAGAGGAGCTTAGGAGCAGGGATTTAAAGGTGAAGCTTTCGTGGATGAGGGCGACCTCAGTTTCCCGAGAGTCGCGGCCGGACTGCTGTGAGGGTAAGCAGTCCAGTAATTAGATAGTGATCCCGTACTTTTGTAGCTCCTCAGCAATGTACTTTTCAAGTATCGATATTAATTCCTCAGCTTTCATTCTATGTTCCTCGAACTGCTGTTCATCCATGAAGTTATGGAAGAAATTAGCGTGTAGTCTCTCACATGCAAGCAGGAACTCCTTAAGTCTTACATCACCCTTCAAGCTAATTAATTCATTAACGAATTTCCTTAACTCCTCATGTTTACCTACAGGTTTACCTTTTAATAGTAGACTTAGCATTGAAGCAATGTTGTTAACAACACCCCATAAATCCTCAGATGCCTTATCGTACTCACGACTCTCTAAGTGCTTAAGGTAATTCTCATAATACTTCTCAATCATGTACCTCCTACGAAGTAACTCTCTAAGCAAGTCCTCACGAAGACTCAAGCCATAAACACCTACACAGCAATTATATCCCTATAAGGATATAAACTAATGATCTTCCCCTCGGGCTCTATTATTAATTTAAATAACTTAACCCTCAACTTATACTCACCAGGAAATATCCCAACATCCCTAAGTATGGACCACGAATTTTCATCGAAGTAAAGGTTGTCGTAGGGTGTTAAAATACCTAGTACTAGGTAGAACCTAACAGTCTTCCCTATAACATACTTCTCGAATACTTTCATCTCTTCATCACTTAACGTACCTAAAATCCTAGACACCTCAAGAACCTCACCCTCAACCCAGTGTGTAGCAGCAAGAGAAAGCCCATACTGTCTAGACAGGTACCTATTATTGACGGATATATACATCGGCGAAGTGCCTTTCCGCAGCATCAAGCCCTCATGTAATGTATCTTCGACAATGAGTGGCATTACGTGCCCCGACACATACGTATTATCAGAGGTTAAAAAGTATTGCTAATTACTGAGTGATTGTTAAGTGTTAGTACTTAGTGCATATATCGTTAGTGATGACATTGGGATTAGTGCTAATGCTAATGCACCTACGCATAGGATTGTACATACTGTTGCTAGGATTATCGATAATATCACACCAAGTGCTACAGATCTCGGTGTCTGATAGCCAGAGTTCTTTGACCTTATCTTTCAGTGGCACAAGGTTTCGTTTATTTTTGTATCTCATCCATTCTTGTTTGAATAATTTTAGTGCTAAGCTGATGTCGTGAAATATTGTTTTGAGTAAGCCTTTGACTTTACTTGTGTCTAGGCATTTAAAACACGTGGGCCTAAGATGGGGGTGGAGGAACTTTATGATCTCTCCATTATTTATGGAATTCTCGCAACTATAATCACTATAATCAGTTTTTTAAACCACCAATTTGCTTTATTCGCCTCTATTTTCGACACGTTTGGTGTTCTAGTTCTTTTTATGGGATATATATGCTCCTTCTATTAGTATGATTTATTATGACGATTTTAGAAGGGGGTTTCGTAAGGATTTATGGGAGTGTAGACTGTCACTCTATACTCTAGAAAAGGATCCTCAGAATAGGGTTCCTACTTACGTAGGTGTTGATAGGCCTACGTAGGTATTCATTACCCTTGGTATCCTCCAAGCCCTCCTACGGGAGCTATTCATCTTATCGTAACTCCCCTCAGCGAACTTGGATTCATGAAGGCTCATACCCTCGATGTTCATAGGGTCGATATCCATTAAGGACATATTTGGGGTTATAAAGATGTTTCAAGGACATTAAAATCTACAAAAGCCCATCAAAGTCTATGAAAAATGAAACAGTTACGTATGGCGGATATACGTGACAACTCGCTCTAAAGGATATCGCTATCAAGTCTTTTCCTATGATTTTTGGCTCTATGAACTAGCTGACATGAAGGTGATATTCCAAGGGTTCGAGATAATGTGCTTAAGCAGAGACTACAATATTGTGTATGGGTAATCTATGGTATTATGAGATTCCTAGCTCTTGCCGTATAGTCTCGAATTCTTTTAGAAGGTAAAAAGATTTAACTCCTGCCCTTCTTGCATTTAGTACTTGTAGTTCATCGTTAGAGATTAGTATAGAATCTGTCCTCTTAGCGCAGGCTATAAAGAAGGCATCTATAGCTCTACATCCTGTGCTCAAAGCTACTTCAAGAGAGATCTCATGAAGTTCATGGTAGTTAAGAATGTTTATAAATGTCAATATACTTTCGATATGCTCTTTCACAGTATCTATAGTTTTAAATCTTATGAGAATGCCAGATAACTCTACGATTAAAAGCTTGGGCTCATAAAGCTCTAGTCCTTTCTCAGAGATAAGATCTATGACACCACTAGCGAGCTCATGTCTATCTTTCCTAAAGGGAATAATAGCATCTACAAACACTGAGGTATCTAGAACTATCATCTACGACCCTTTAAGAGAATATCTAGAGGATCTTCTTTAACATCTTCATACTCTTTAGATATTCTTCTGATCACCTCACTAAGACCCTGCGAACGCTTAACTATGTAAACCTTTACTCTCTCCCCTTCTCTTAGATTAGGCTTTTCAAGTGGCTTCAAAACACCATCCTCATACACAGCTTCTACTATTTCTACCAATTGAATCACCCTATAGCTATGTTA
>QMSC01000073.1 GCA_003649515.1 Thermoprotei archaeon
AAAAGACACACCACAACACAGAAAGCTACAACCTAATGTTTCTGCCCCATCACATAAACCAAATAGACAAATATCCACATAAACCTATCTAAACATAGCAGTTTCACAAGGCTTCCAGGATTTCAGATACTCGCTCAAGACACTCCGCTTGTTAAGGTACATGCCATACCTTACTAACGCGTACATAGCCCTAACAGCTCTCTCAGGCGATGGATAAGCCGGTATGAATTTTTTATCGAATTCTCTTCGTAGGAAGGCTGCTGCTTCAGAGCCTCCTATAACGCAGACAGTGACAGGCTTGTCATGAGACCACACTACCTCAGAGAGTTTCTCTACCATTTCCTCTATACTTGGAATGCCTGGAATGTGGTGGAGAGCTATAAGTATCACGCCATCAACTTTTGGATCCCTCAAGAGGAGCTCAAGACTGATGCGGTACATTTCTGTTGTAGCAGAGCCCGTTATGTCAATCGGATTTTCAGTTACAGCGAAAGGAACTATAACTCCCTTTCTCTTCAATTCGTCAAACTTCTTTAATGTCTCGTCCGATAGTTCAGTTACTTTCATGTCCAGGACTTCAATTTCGTCTGCTGCCATGACTCCCGCTCCTCCACCATCGGTGAGCACTGATATCCGTGATCCACGAGCAGGAGGTTGATAGGCTAATGCCTTTGCTGCATCAAACATTTCTTCCATGTCATATACGCGAACCACGCCAGTTTTCTTGAAGGCTGCATCGTATATGCTGTCCTCTCCAGCTAACGCGGCTGTGTGGGATGCAGCGGCTCTTGCCCCAGCCTTAGTCCTCCCCGCCTTTAAAACTACTATCGGCTTCTTAAGGCTCACCTGGCTTGCAATTTGTATAAACTTCCGTCCCTTCTTTATGTTTTCCAAATACATCAATATGACTCTGGTTTTCTCATCGTCCACGAAGTACTCTAGAAGGTCAGATTCATCGACATCTATTTTATTGCCGTAGCTCACGAATTTATTTATTCCAATACCCTCTCCAGCCATATAATCTAGCGCTGCGTTACCTAGAGCACCGCTTTGAGATATCATGGAAATATAGCCTGGCTCGGGACGAGGAGCCGATATTAACTCCCTCCCATCCCTTAGCTTCTTAGTTAGTGGGAGGAATATAGTGTCCATGCCCGTATATGCATCGTATATTCCTAAACAGTTAGGCCCTATGACTCTTATCCCGTATTTAAGCGCTATATTCCTCACTTCCTCCTCTAACTCTACGTTGCCTATTTCACTAAAACCTGCACTAATGATCACTACGGCTTTTACACCTTTTTCTCCGCAATCTTTCAGGACATGAGGGACTATTTTTGCTGGCACGACTATTACAGCCGAATCCACAGCTTCTGGGATATCCTTCACTGACGGAAAGCACTTAACCCCTAAGATCTCTGTAGCCTTAGGGTTGACGGCGTAGATCCTGCTTTTTAAAATCCCTCTTTTACGGTTCTCTAATAGATTTTTCAAAATGACGTATCCTGGTTTTTCGGGGTCTCTCGATGCTCCGATGACAGCTATAGCATAGGGGTTGAAGAACGTTTCAATTACCTGAGCTGCACTCATCCAACATACCTCCCACGAGATACTAGCTATACGACACTTATTTCTTCTGAAATATAAAATGACTCTGAAACAAGCATATAGACAAGAAAACTGTAATATTAAAAAGTTATTTTGACTCTATCATAATTTTGGCGATTTGTTTTACAATGGTATAAGCCACTCCAAAGGTTAGAACCACATGTAGGAAGTTGAAGAAGGCTGTGTAGAGTAGTATTATCTCCAGCGAGTAGTATAGGAGCTGAGGCAGTATGAAAATTAGCACCACAATATTAGCCATCGTCATTACAAGTATCCTTGATAGCGCTGCTAGAGACATACTTAGAGCAAAGCTTTGAATTGAGAAGGGATTTCCTCTAACGACTTTTCCTCCTATATAAAATCCTATGAGAGATGAAACTACCGCTAGGAACTTCATAAGCGGACCTATCGGGAAAAAGGCTCCCTGTAGCGATAAGACCATGAAGTGCACTAATGCCACTATTATTGCTCCTCTCAGACCTACAAGGAAGAACGTTATGGCTGCAGGTATTTCAGCCAAGTCGAATTTCAGGTAAGCGAGTAATATGAAAGGAAAGGTCAGCTTAAAGAGACTGAACACTACCGCGAGTGCGGCCATTAATGACGTCAAAGCATACTTTTGCTTTGCTCCGCTTTCGTTGCTCATGTAATTATCCCCAGACCCTTGCTAATGATTGAATTCATGTCTCATAAATTTTTTGACTCTCATAAAATAGACACTTTTAGCACCAGGTATTTTTATAAGACCAAGGATACACTGTCATAACAGTGATGGGACTTGAGTTCCTTCGTGGAATTCCTAGAGAAAAAGGCTAAAAGAGCGCATGTGAGATTCAAATCTCCAAGGAAGGTAGCTTGGTATGAGGAAGAAACGGATGTAAAGACTGCGCCTACAGAATTCCTTGAAATGTACTATTTGGGGTTATTTCCAGGCGACACAGTTATTATGAGTAAAAGTACAGCCAGGGAGCTAGAAGATAGGTTAAAGAAGCTCGAAGAGGAGAATAAACGTTTAAAGGAAATTAATGATCTCCTGAAAGCTGGAATTATCGGTCTTATACTAATGCTTGTAGTATTATTTTTAGTGCAGAGGGGCATCTAATCATGGACAACAGCTATTATAAGAAGAAAATTGAAGAACTAGAAAGAGAAATTAAAGCACGGTTTGTGAGCAACGAAGAGCCGATAGAAGCATTGATACTAAATCTACTTCACAGACGATCTACAGCCCTTATACGGGCTCCAAGAGGTTTAGGCAAATCTACTTTAATGCTTTTGCTGCTCAAAGGCGTCTACGGCGACAAATACGTTGTCATTTCAGGAGCTTCAGAAGTCAGAAGAGGAGAGGTAGTAGGAAGATTACACATTCCATCCCTTGAAAGGGAAGGCATTGAAAAAGTCGTATGGTCCGAGTTTGTGAAAACTCAGGGTAAAGGACTTGACGAAGCTAATAGGCTGAACCCCTATACAGCTGCAAGCATATATCATATGCTACAGTTTGGAGAAGTTTGGGCTTACAGTCAGAAACTGAAAGTCGGGGACTACACTCTCATAGCGAATGAAAATCCCCATGATCAGACGACGTTCGTTCATCCACCACCGTTTTACGATAGATTCGATATATGCGTTTACTTAAGTTCGCTATCGTTCAGCGAAAAATTCATTCTAGAAGATATACTGGACAAGTACGATGGGGACCTTGTCGGAAGCATGCCTCAAGTGCTTACACCAGAGGAACTCGCTGAGATTAGAAGGGAGATAGAGAGAGTAGAGATAGACGTGGAGATAAAGGGACTAATAAACTTACTTGTAAGAGACCTACAAGCGTGCATTCGAGGAAGAGAGTATTCTGAGATTAAACCCCCAACTCTTTGTGAAGGTTGCCATTTTATGCGTGAAATATGTAGTAGGATAAGAGAGGGGCCCAGCGAGAGAGCTACGATAGTGCTCACAAACCTAGTTAAAGCCAAAGTGTGGCTTAGCGGAAACATAGATGTAGGAGAGATCCTAAAAATGAGTTTATGGGTCTTCCCTCATCGCCTAGTGCTCTCCTCCGGCACTAATGCTCTAGGAGAACTACAAGATATATTATACAGGGAAGAACAAAAAATGACCGAACGGGAGGCTAGGAGACAGTGGTTTATACTTAACAGGTTATATAGAGAGTTTAGTAGAGACCTCTATAATAAGGCTAAAGAGATAGCGCTTGAGGATCTAGTCTTCGCAGAGGAGATAATACGTCTAGAAGAAAAGTGGTTAAAGGAAGGAAAGATCAGAGAGGAAGAAATGTTAAGAAATTACATTCTGCCCAGGTAGGCAAAATGTTGAAAGAAAAGATTAAAGGGTTATTTGGGGAAGTAAAACGCGAACTGTATAATCCACCCATAACCCTGTCTGAGATAAGTCTTAAGGAAAAGAGCGATGTTATTAGCCTTGAAATTAGAAAAGGTCTTTTAAACGTACGGCTTGGAGAGAAGTTTTTAGAAAGAGGGGACTGGGAAGACACTTTTAAGTGGTTGCTGAGACACTACTTATCCCATATACATTATTGTCCCTACGATTTGCGAACAGCGTACGAGCTAGAAAGAACAGCATTTAAAGTTTTACGCAGCTGGAAGCTAGCACACTTTGCCCTAAGACTCTTTGCAGAATGTATGGTTGACCTAGTGTATCTTCCTTACCGCTTTTTGGAAGTACCAGGACATTTAAGCTATATTTTCCGCAAAAAGCCTGAAGGATTAGACCTACTAATTTATGCCGCTTATAGAGCATTTTACGGCGACCACGTTCCTGAACATGAAATTGACACAATAATTGAGGGTTATGGAAAGGACATATTAAACGTAGTGCACTCACCTAAACCTTGGTTCTTTAAGCAGCGATTAATAGCATCCATTATAGGTAGAGCCATCGTTATTAAGAAAAAGCTCATGAAAAAACTTTATTTAACTCGGCACAGGCTACATGAATCCTTTCCAGGATACCTCCCGATAATTGAGGATGTAAAGGGAATTGATAGGAGTGGGATGGAGTCTATATACGGCGAAATAAAGGAGGAAGAGGAAGCTAAATCGTTTTACGAAAACTGGCTGAAGCCCAGGCTAGGCAAAGAGGAAGAGGAAACGGCAAAAAAGCTGAAGAAAACTATAGTTATTAAGGGTAAGAGTAAAGTTAAGGCGCCGAAAAAGCTTTCAGAGAAGGAGCTGAAGGTATATGGAGGGGAAGAGCCTCCTCTGCCCACAACTCTCTCTAAGCCCCTCTCAAAGATCAAGAAGAAGCTTTTAGAAGAGGGCTTCTGGAGACGACATTGGTATAAGGCTAGAGCTAGAAGGGTTTTAGTAGAGTATGCGTTAAGGAGCAGAATAAAAAGAGTAAGATTCCAGGAGTACAGCTATCCTGAAGAATGGCATGTTGAAGACGACATTGAAGATCTGGATATCGAATTAAGCACAACTGAAGGTCCCTTAATACCCGAGATAACGACAGCAAAATGGGTTCCTAAAAGACTTGAATTTGGAACACTGACAGTCACGTGTCCTGTGCCCTCGTTATTGATAGTACTTGACTCAAGCCGTAGCATGCTCTCAGCCTTCAATAATGCTGCTACAGCCGCCTTTATACTTTATTTAAGCGCCAAACAAGCTGGCAGTGAAGTAGCTACTGTTAACTTCTCTACGAAATATATGGCAGCCGATTGGAGTGCTGAAGATGCTATCAAGGAGACCGTTCTATCTGTAAAAATGGGAGAGTATACTATCTTCCCATATCCTGAGCTAGAAAAAATTCTGAGAAAAGCTCCTTCAGAAACTCTAGTAACCGTCATTACTGACGGAGGATGGCAGAATTTCGGTGAAGCCCTAAAATGGCTCGAAGAGAGGAGAAAACAAGGTTTGGGGATCGTAATATTCCACTTATACGGGTGGAAGTACGACAGGAATATTAAGATAATGAAGGAGCGAGCTGGACTCAACGTTATAAGAGTAGATAACCCTGAAAAAGACTTGAATAGACTAGTATTGGGTGAAACTAAGAAAACCTACGGGTTTGGCATATATTATCAGTGGCCCTAAGCTCTTGCGGTCTATCGATATAGTATTAGGAGCCTCCTTCTCTTGGGCGCGTACTTCCCCTCCCACATCTCATAAAGCTTTGCGAGAGAGAAACCCGTGATAAAGCCACCTATGTGTGCGAACCATGCAATGCCTCCTCCCAATCCTACAAGGCCCGAGAGACTCATGAGGAGCTGGTATACGAACCAGAACGCTATAAAGATGTGCGCACGAACGGGTATTATCATAAGTATCCAAGTGAAGACTATTACTTTTACCCTAACTCTCGGACAGAGAATCAGAAAAGCTCCTAATACTCCTGAAATTGCTCCAGAAGCTCCAACAGCGGGCACTAGATACTCTTGAGGTGATCTGAGCATTAAAATATGAAGAAAATCAGCGCCTATACCTGATATAATATAGAGTAGAAGATATTTCCAATGCCCCAATCTGTTTTCCACATTATCTCCGAATATGTATAGGTAGAGCATATTGCCAGCTATATGTAAGAACCCTCCATGCATGAAGGTCGAGGTAAAGAGAGTGTAGATCCTTCGCCCTGACAAAATGTCTATAGGCACGAGCCCAAAGTTCCTTATACTCGACTCTAGACCATAAATAATACTGTAAACGAAAAGAGCCAAGTTTATGAAAATTAGGGAAAAGTTTACGACTGGTTTCTTCTCTATCTTCCCATCGTCCCCTATAGGAAACATCGACGCACAAC
>QMSC01000074.1 GCA_003649515.1 Thermoprotei archaeon
AGGGAAAAGCTGGCTGAAAGCGGGGCAAAGGGCTTTATTATAGGTGTGAGCGGCGGAGTCGATTCTTCTACTACTCTCCCTCTCTTGGTAAAAGCAGTTGGATCGTCAAGGGTGCGTGCTCTCATACTGCCTGACAAGCACTCTACTCCTAAGGAGGATATCGAAGATGCATTAGGCTTGGTTCAAGCATTAAACGTGAAGCATGATTTCATTGAAATCAATGATATTCTAGAAGCCTTCAGAAGATCCTTACCAGCATATGATCAATCCAAGGTCGCAGCTGAAGGCAATCTGAAGGCGAGAATAAGAATGTGTATTCTATACTATTATGCTAACAAGCTTAACTATTTGGTTTGTGGAACAGGGGATAAGAGCGAGATATTAATAGGCTACTTTACGAAGTACGGGGATGGAGGCGTGGATATTCTTCCCATAGGTGATCTCTATAAAACCCAGGTACGGCAATTAGCGTTACATCTAGGATTACCGGAAAAAATTGCTCTAAAGCCCAGTAGCCCTAGGCTCTGGCCGGGACAGGTCGCTGAGAAGGAGCTGGGCTTAAGCTACGAGGAAATAGACCTAGTTCTCTATAGCATTTTTGATCTACGGCTTCCCTTAGAGGAGGCTATCGAGGCTACAGGCATTCCTGAGGAAACTTTCCGGAAAATCCTGCAAATGGTCTCTCAGACCGAACACAAGAGAATGCTTCCACTGGTCCCCAGGTTAAGTGTCAGAACACCCGGTATTGACTGGAGGTATCCCTATCACTATAAAATCTAGTCCCTAGCGCAAGGGTAGCTTTATTTTAAGCTTCCTAGCCAGTTCTTTATAGCGGTTCCTTACTGTTACCTCGGTAACCTGAGCGGCTTGAGCTACCTCTTTCTGGGTGCGCACTTCTCCTGAGAGAAGCGAGGCTATATATATTGAAGCAGCGGCAAGCCCTGCTGGATCCTTTCCAGCAGTGATGCCCATTTTCTTAGCTTCATTAAGTATCTGTATGGCCTTGCGTATAGTTGAGGCTGAGAGTTTGAGGGCGTCTCCTATTCTGGGTACGAAGTCTATGGGATCTGATAGAGGCACCGAAACTGCGGATTTTCTTATTAAGAGCCTATAGCATCTAGCTACGTCCTTCCTTCCTGAACGAGTGTACTTTGCTATCTCATCAAGTGATCTAGGTATTTTCATTTCGCGGCATGCAGCGTAGATTGCCGCTGCAGCTATTGATTCAATAGACCTGCCTCTGACAAGTCCCGCCTCCAGAGCTCTCCTATAGATTTCCAGAGCTCTGTCAAGGACTTTCTTAGGCAATCCTAGCTGGGATCCAAGCCTTTCTAACTCCATTGATGCTTGTGCGAGATTTCGCTCAAGGGATGACTGGATTCTAGCTCTGATGTGCCATCTTCTCAACCTGAGCATTTCATACTTTCGGTCTAGAGTAAGCTCCTTTCCAGAAGCGTCCTTGCTCTTCCAGTCAATGTCTGTTGAGATGATCTCTGGTATTAGGGGATTTATTGGAGCTCCTACACGGCTCCTCCTTTCCCTTTCCTCAGCATTAAAAGCCCTCCACTCAGGCCCTTGATCAATTTCTCTTTCGCTGATAACGTATCCGCATATAGCGCATATTAGCTCTCCGCGCACAGGATCGTATATGAGCTTATCGCTTCCACACTGGGGGCATCTTAATACTCCAGTAGGTTCCCCTTCCTGAAATCCTTCAATATCTTCTATCCTCACCAAATATCACCTACTTACCCAATCTCAACGATACTTATAAATGCTTTTCGTTGAAAAATAAGTTTACTATATTATTCAGAAAAATTTGTTTTATAATTAAAAAGATCTATTTGAATCGTCTTGTAATGCATTAAAATAACATTATTATTCGAAAATAGAGGTTTCAGAGAGCCTTTCGAAGCTTCATTTTATAATTCTAACTTATCACCTATGCCAAGTATAATAACTCTAATAGTGGGCTCTTTCCTCTCAACCTGATCCTTAAACTCCTTAGGGTCTTTTTCAATGACATCGAATGTGCCATAGTGCATGGGCACTGCTATTCTTGGTTTAAATAGGGCGACGAAGCGGGCTGCCATTACAGGGTTCATCGTGTACACTCCACCTATGGGCACTAACGCGACGTCTATGGGATAAACTTCGGCGTAGTACTTTATATCGCTAAAGAAGCCGGTGTCACCAGCATGGTATACTGTGTTTTTAGAGCCTACTATGATAAACCCTACAGGGCAACCTCTTTCGGAAGAATGCAGGGAGGGCGTCATTACTATCTTTAGGCCGTCCACCTCTATGTCTCCGCCTACGTTCATGCCTATAGCGTTCCTGACTCCCTGGTTGGATGCATACACGGCTATCTCATATACGCTAATGAGCTTAGCATCAAATTTCTCTGCTATTTCTATCGAGTCGCCTAAGTGATCTCCATGATCGTGTGTTACGAGGATTATGTCAACGTCCTCGATGTCCTCAAGTTTAACAGCGGCTTTAGGGTTCCCTCTGATCCAGGGGTCTATTAGTATTCTCTTCCCATCAAGCATTAATTCGAATGCTGCATGACCCAGCCACTTTACATAATCCTTCATGGAAGGTCACATTATAGTTCTACGTTCTTTTTAGTAAAATATTTTCAGTCTCGCGAGCTACCTGTGAAGGTGTTTCGGCAACTATTATACCAGCATCCCTAAGTGCGCTAATTTTGGTGCGGGCATCTCCTTTACCCATAGAAACTATCGCGCCAGCATGCCCCATGCGTTTTTCAGGAGGGGCTGTTAGTCCAGCTATGAAGGCTACTATGGGCTTCTCTAATCCATGTTTCTTAATATAGGCAGCTAATCTCTCCTCCATATCTCCTCCTATTTCACCTATAACGACTATAGCCTTAGTCTCCGGATCAGAGTAGAATAACTGTACTACTTCTATGAAGTCGAGCCCCACTATGGGGTCCCCGCCTATACCTACACAAGTTGTTTGCCCAAGTTTTCTTTTCGTGAGTGCGAGAGCTATTTCATAAGTCAGCGTTCCACTGCGAGACACTATGCCTACCTTTCCGGGAGCGAACATGTTTACAGGGTATATTCCTACGTTAACCTTCTCAACGGGATTTATTACTCCTGGACAATTGGGCCCTACAATTACGACGCCTTTCCATTTAGCATAGTTCACGAACCTCAGTGCGTCATGTACGGGTATGTGTTCCGTTATTACCACTGTTTTCTCAATGCCTGCATCAATAGCCTCATAAACTGCATCGCTTGCATAACGTGCCGGTACAAAGAGTATCGAAGTATTTATTTCAGGATGTTTCTTAATGGCCTCTTCAACGCTATCATATACGGGGACTCCATGTACTCTCTCGCCACCCTTCCCTGGAGTAACACCTGCAACTATTTTCGTACCGTAGTTAAGCATGTTAAGGGTATGGAAACTTCCCTCGCGTCCAGTGATCCCCTGGACGAGAACACGGCTATTCCTATCGACTAATATTCCCATACAAGACCCCCTATCTGCAAAGTTCAACAGCTTTCCTAGCGGCTTCTTCCATATCTTCAAAAACTTCTATGCCCTTCTCTGCTAACATCTTCTTACCCTCCTCCTCATGTGTGCCCTTAAGCCTCACTACTATCGCCGGTATTTTCTCCGCTTCTTCCAGTGCAGTAAGTATGCCTCTTGCCACCTCATCGCACCTCGTAATACCACCTAGAATATTGATCAACACAACCTTTATTCGAGGGTTCTTTAAGAGTTTTTTAAGAGCTCTCTCCACCTTATCGGCGCGAGCTCCTCCTCCTATATCGAGAAAGTTCGCTGGCTTTCCGCCGAAATGGGCTACTATATCCATTGTAGCCATGGTCAGCCCTGCGCCGTTGCCAATAATGCCTATGTTTCCTCCTAGATCCACGTACGCGAATTCCCTTCTCTTTTCCTCCTGTAATAGAGGTTGTCTTAACGCAGCATTGTCATCTATTATCATCCTCGTATCTAGGGCTATAAGACCCTCATTTGTGAGAGCTAGAGGGTTTATTTCAGCCAGTTCACAATCATACTTAATGAATATGTCGTATAGGGCCTTAGCTATGCTTGTAAACTGTTTTGATAAGGATTTTATACCGAGCTTAAACGCTACGTTTCTTGCCATGTAATCTTTGAGGCCTACGAGCGGGTCTAAAAGGTACTTTATAATTGTATCTGGATGTTCCCTTGAGATCTCCTCTAAATCCATTCCTCCATAGGGGGAGGCTAAGAGGGCTACTTTTCTCTCTCCTCTATCTATCACATAGCCTATATATAGCTCTTTTAGCACATCCACTTTCTCTACGACAAGTATGCTTCGTACAGGGAATCCGTCTATACTACTGGAGAATAGATGCCGCGCTTTTTCTAAGGCGTCTCTACGGTCTTCCGCGAAAACTATTCCTCCCTTCTTCCCTCTGCTGGCGACAGGTACTTGTGCTTTCAGCACTAAGGGAAACTTCAGCGTGCTGGTCAGGTCTTCAAGTTCCTCTAGGCTGCTTACAACTCCTCCTTTTGGAACGGGTATACCATGTTCTTTAAAAATCTCCCTAGCAGCATACTCTTCGATTTTCAAAAATAATCCACCGTTTAAGTTTAAAAATCGAAGTATTTATTTACTTTCTAAATTCGTCTAGAGCCCTTAAACGCTTAACTATGTGAGGGTGTGTTGAAAATATCTCGAGGAGACGGCTCTCAAATGAAAGTTTCTGTGATTTTAGCTCTTCTACAAGCCTATAATCGCCGCGTATTTCTAGTGCCTCTCTAACAGAACTTGTAGGATCGGCTATGAACAGAGTTCTGAAATCGCTGAAAGCAGCTAAATTAACTCCAGCTTTAGCTAAGCGCGAGGTATCCTTCACTATCTTTGCTAGAGCTAGCTGAAGCTTTGTAGCACCATCTTCGATCGTGGTAGCGGCGTGCGCGTCAGCATAGTATTCTCTAAGCCTGCTTAATCCTAGAACGAAGAGTTGCAGTATAAATGAGACTACGAGGCTTGCAAAACCTAACAGTATTACAAAGCCTGAGCTTCCCTCCCGGTCTCGGCGCTGGTAGTATCCGCTTAGAATTAAGGACCTACCTATTATGTAGAAGATGGCGGGAAGTATCGAAACTACCATCATCACTTGTACATCTCTGTGTACTAGGTGTCCTATCTCGTGAGCTAAAACCGCCTCTATTTCCTCTCTTCTTAAGGACTCGAGTAGTCCTCGTGTAACAGCGACCCTATTTCCCGTTAGAGGAGAGCCGTACGCGAACGCGTTGGGAACTGGTATTTCTGCCAACATTACCTTGGGTGGGGCTATACCGCTCCTTTCAGCTATTTTTGCTACAGTTTCTTGAAGCCAGTGACCGGGATCCACAGGCTTGACCTTGTACACGAATTCGATTAGGTAGGGGGCGAAGAGCCATTGGGCGAAATTCAACGCTGCAACGAAGATTATCAACGTGAGGGGCGTAAGCATCCCCATGTACTCTAGTATTATTGCTAGGAAGAGTGTTGTAACTCCTATGATCAGCGCTAAAGTTCCTATCATTCCTAACTTAAGCTTCCAAAGCGACATGTCCCTCCCCCTTCTATACATAAAATATTAACGCAGGTGCTAAAAACTTAGCGCTAGAGGAATGGCTAAAAATGTTAGGACCATGAAGTTTACAATAAAACTGTAGAGGAGGTAGAAGAGCACTCCTGAAACAATCGCTAAAACTATGGACTTTTTAATGCTTAACTGTACGGCTCCATTGTATAGCGCTACCAGTAGCACTATTGTCCATAAATGTAAGAACACTTCGAAGCACTTTAAGGTAATCTCCATAAATCCCGCCTTAGCGCGCAGAGCTAAAATCAGCGAGGACACTATGAGTGTCTCGAGATATCCTAAGTGCTGGCTCGCGCTCAAAGGAAGGGCTAAAATTACCTTATTTACGTCCTGAAGGAAGAACGATAGTATAATTGCTTGGACTAAGTTCGATGCGAAAGGTATTACGAGAATGTACCCACTCGCAGGCACGAGGTTTTCAGTATTTCCCTTAAGTATCTTGGCCACAATCCACGTTATAGCGTACATTAAGAGCCAGAACGCCAACGGTAGCATTAATAGAGTGCTCGCAATGTAGGCGCCTTGAGCCTCGAGTATTTCAGAGTAAGGTACGTGGGTGCGCATGATCGCAGTAGAGTTTACGTACACGACAGTAATGTTACCGTTCTTTACTTGTGTTAGAGGCGTTATTACATCGCCCTGATAGAAGCTTAAATGAAGTTTTTGTGAGATGCTGTATCTCAATAGTAGCTGGAGTAGAGATGCGAACACCATGAGCAAGGCCGGACCCATGGTTTCGGGTCGA
>QMSC01000075.1 GCA_003649515.1 Thermoprotei archaeon
AGAAGCCCGGCGAACCTTAAGGTGCTTAGAGTCCTCCTACAGAATAGAAGCAAATACCTCACCAAATACTATATTTCTAAGGAAACTGGCATACCAAACCCCACTAGAATTATGGAAATCCTCGTTAGACTAGGCTGGGTAGAAGAACAAACCATAAGCGGGCACACACGATACCGAATAAACATGAAAAACCCTAAGGTAAAAGCATTACTCGATTTCTTCACGCGCATTGGCTATATCAAGTACTGAGCTGAAAGGGACGAAGCGCGAATACTCAGAGATGTAATGAAGCATACCCCTTTCTTCGAAGTTTTAGTACTAAAAGCAATGATTGCAGACAATCTTAGATTATAACTGAGCTTGAGTTTACCCTGATGGAGTACCTGGTTCCGGTTCTCCGCTTCCGGGATCTGTAGAGCTTAATGGCTGGATATCAATGATGTTGCCCACGTCCATGTCATCTAGCGTTAAATTTACTCCTGAGGGTTCTGCTAGAGTGGGTAGTATCACTAGAGATTGTGGAGAGATCACAAGGAATAAGAGGATAAGGACTATCAGGACTTTCCCCAACTTCATTGCTGAATTCACCGGCAAATTTTATACTAAAGTTTTATTTAAATTTTTGTTGAATTTTCTTCGTATGGAGCTTTACCCATTTCATTAATATAAGGGGAGTAGGATTAATTTTGCGTGATGTTAAATGAGATCAGAGTGGAAGCCTTATCTCAAATACTACAGGGAGTTTAGGCTGCTTGACTCACTAGACTTTAAGATTATAAGGGCTATGCATGAGCATGATCCCTTTAACGTTAGGCGGATCGCGAAAATTATAGGTGCTAGACAGCAGACAGTGAACTACAGAGTTTTAAAATACGATAGACAAGGGTTAGTTCTCTTTAGAGCCGTAATAGATGAGGCTAAACTAGGCCTTGAAAGCCATACGGTCCTAGCCGAAGTACCCTTAGGCGGTGAAGAAACGGCCTTAAAGGCTTTAACTTGCTACCCTGTCTGGCGATATGCTGCTCAAGTCAACGGCTACGTCCACGGCCTATACGTAAGGTACGCCATACCCCGCAATACCGCTCGAGATCTAGAAATCTTCTTAGAGAAACTCGTAGAAAGGGACATTATATCGCAATACAGCATCTATCCTACCTCCTCTCCCTATATCCCGCTACTTAACCTAGACTTCTATACTGGAGGCGCCAGGAGGTTTGACTGGAACGTTTGGGTTGATCAGCTATTAGAAACCCGGGTAGGGGAACTTAGGCTAGAACCCGAGAAAGTTGAGCCTGTAGAATTTGATATCTACGACCTCTTTATTCTACGCTGTTTGGAGAGGAATGCTAGGGTAAAGTTTACTAAGATTTCTAGGGAGATGGTGAAGCTTTTTGGAGGCTCTCTGAACAAGTATAGGGTATTGATTTCGAGGAGGATGAAGGAGAGGATACCGAGCATTATCAGGGGGTACGAGGTCTATATTTCACCAGTACCCCCGGAACTCGCCCTATTCCTAATACTGTTAATCGAGTTCACTGGAGAAGAGCCGCTAGCCAAGTACGTTACTGGCCTCAGTAAAATACCTTTCTACAGTGCAGTCTACAAGGCGATTGGCGAAAATAAGATATTCCATCACATAGTGTTGCCAGCCTACGAGTACTCAGGCTTCATAAACGCTCTTGAAACGCTGGCAAAGAAAGGGGCCTTAAAAAGCCTTAAAATACTAATAAGCGACCTTCAAGGCAAGAAAACTTGGAGAAACACAGCCCTATACCAAGCCTACGACAAAGACTGGAAATTCAGCTACGGAATCCTAATAAACGCACTAGAAAAACTTCTATGAAAAAATCAAAAAATATTGCTTAAAATAGAGTAATTTTTATATATCACCTTGTCACACTAATATTTGAAAGGGGAAGTTCTTATGGGAATTAAGGTGACAGTTCTAATCACAGTGCTTGCCATCGTGCTAGTGTTATCGCTTATAGGAGTGCAATACTTTGTTTATAAAGTTCACCAGGTTAAAGGACAAGTTCAGATACCTCGAAGAGCCGTTGTAGACGTATGGGTGGTGGATGAGGCAGGTAGGCCTCTAAGTAATGTCAGAGTATACGTATTCGCGGTATACGATAACGGGCCTTCAAGAATTGTCGGTAGAGATTTAACAGATGAAAGTGGACATGCTTCTATAGAGTTTTACCTTGACGACGATCTATACAGAAGGGTTCTTCGCGAAAGATTTCTGAACTTATTCATAGACTGCTATATGCCTAACCAGTTTCTTGAAACTAGAGCACTATCCCTGCCTCCACCCTATCAGATCGGCCTAACAATAGTTCATGGATCTAGAAGCCCTACCCGAAGCCTTTTAGGCATGATGTTAATATCGCCTAGCATTCATGAAGGCGAAGGCAAACATGTACTGGCTTCGGAGGCGGAGCAGCCAGAGCTGATAGATTTTGAAGAAAAGCCCAAACAGCTTACATGGATAACTGAAATACACTCAGTTATAGGCGTTAGGCAGACAATTATAATAAGCGAGAACGCCTACATAGAGGTTGATGCGCTAACTAGAACTGGCACTGATTCCTCATTTTACGTGGCAGGAAGCTTTTCCATGACTTTTAGCAAGAGTGCAAGCCAGTATGTCGAGGATGGAGACGCCTCCAATGTTAAAGGATACTATACTTACATGTGGGAACGCTGGGTGTACCCCGATGGAACTATCATTGAAAGGGCATATTGTACTAGATGGGAAGGCGTTATAACCAAATCAGGTACCGTGGGCGGGGATGGAGCGTTACCACCCTATCCCTCCAGTTGGCACTGGTATGAGATCACGGGAGGAGGAAGTATTAGTCATAGCATTGCCGTAAACTATAGGATAAGTATAGGGGCTCGAGTATACTTCTCAAAAATTGAGCTAACCTTAGACTTCGGAGTGACAGCCAAGTATTCATCGAGATTCAAACGCGTAGTAGAGTTTAATGGAACTGTAACGGATATCTATTACATATATGATAGGGGACTAGGCAAAGATTATCCGCCAGAGACATGGCCCTTCATCTATGTTGCGAAAAAAGGCTAAAAATACAGGTGAGAGGAGTTTAGATTAACCTTTTTTTCTCTCTCCCCCCTTTTCTTTAATTTCACGAAGATTTGTGTAGCTCCGCGTCCGTAACATACTCTATTCTCTTGACCGCGTCTCTCCCTGACCAAGGCTTTCGGCACTATGCAGTCTTCTCGCATATTGTACGCGTTTATAAGGAAGACATTCAGCGTCATCGGGTCTATCCCGATAAGTTTGCCAATATATAGGAGAATAGAGTATGTTAAACTCTTATGAAAAAGTTCAAAAATTATTGTTTAAAATAAAGTAAAATTTATATGCGAATAAAATCATACTATCAGATGAGGTGACATATGAGACTCAAAGGCTTAATAAAGAAAAGTGTTAAGAGTCTTCCCTCCTCGAGAAGAAGCACTGCTGTTATACTGATAATTGCTTTGATCTCAGCGACCTTACTTCATTTTCCTTGGGTTCTTACCGAAGCTCCCTTCAAGTTCCTTTTAGAGGTTCACGTTGTTAGAGAAGGTAAACATGTTCCAGCTTTAATTTACGTTAAGGCCCTTTACCCTGAGGGACAAAGGTTCATAGGTTTTGCTAGAGCTGTTAGTGGAGTTGGTTGGATATGGGTTGACTATGAGTCCTGGAAGCAAGCTTGGGAGAAGGAGAAAGCACTAACAGGTTTCCATGCTAAACCATCGTTCATAATAGTAGTCTTTACTGAAGACGGGTACGCGGACATAAAGGGCTTCGTACTCGAATGGAGGGAGCTTAAGCCATATCTATTTGGGGGCAAAAAGAATATTATAATAGAGCCTAGGCTTAGAAGGGTTAGAGGTAAACCTATAAAGGTGACCAGGTCTACGCAAGCATCAGTAATACCGCTACTAGATATATTCCTACAGTCAAGCCGCGTACTGGATGGAGAAGCAGTCCTAGTAGACTACTACGAGGCGGAGAAAAGAGTAAACTTAGGTAAAATATACTTTGATCCAAATATAGGTGAAGGATACGGCAGTCTCTTTATAGGCTACTACCAGAACTTTAAGGTCGGTATAAGCCTGGCATTTACGCTAATAACTGTTGACGTATGGAGCATAGACTTCGACTTCGTTTCAATTGGAAGTAGTAGCCCAGGATCTGATAAGGCTATAGCTAATGCTTCAAACCCTTCAGGCTATATTTCGATAATTGTAAGGTATAGGTATGAATGGTGGAAATATTATGAGAATGGAGAGCCTATCGATGAAAGCTTTGAAATGTGGATTAAAAACTTCTATCCTAATACTATAAAGGCGGAGAGAGGACAGGACGTAAGCATTCACGTATGGGATACGAAATATAGCGGTTACGGTAAGGGTTGGAGTGAGCCCACTTACTCCGAGTATGATTTTCAAGTCGATGGAACGAGGTTTTCAGCGGACTTGCTATGGTTTGCAGGTCTTCTGGATACTTTGGGAAAGATTCCTGAAGCATTAAAATCTTATGCAGGCTGGCTCACATTATTTGTGAGCTTAAATGCATATCAATCGGGAGCCCTAGCTTTCGCCTACGACTTAGAATATATAGCGCCCTCAAATGTTCAAGTAAAAGTGATTAAAGGCAAACATAAGTTCGATGGAAACCCCTACGACCTATACAATGCACTATACTGGAAAATGCTGAAAACTTAGACTATAAGCGCCTAATATCAGATTTCATTAGGGTAAAGGCATGTTGAGGGTGATGGCCCTGAGGTTTAAGTTATCCGTCTGCGCGTACATCATGTGGGTACTCTTCGCATTCTTAATTCTATTAGTCCTCCCCCTCTATGCGCAGAGAAATAACTCTCTCACGAAGATGTTTTATCCAAGGGAATATCCTGAAATTAAAGTAAGTACTGCTGAAGCTTCATGGAGTAGGACTTTAAAAGTCTTTATTCCATTCGAAATGCCAGAGGGAAGAGACCCCAAATCCTTTAATGTTAGGGTCAGCGTCGGTTTCGAGATCCATGCCAATATGAATGTGAAAGCGCGCTCAATAACAGTAATGTTCATAATGCTATGTAACGGCAAGGAATTTCACAGAATTAAAGAGTCTGTAGAAGTAAACGTTAGGTTCGCTGTACAGCATGGTGAAGATAAGAATCCCATACTCGTACCAAGCAGCCTCCTCAAGCCAGGTGAGAATATGCTTGAAATACTGATTATTATAAGTAGTAGAGCTGAAGAGAAAAGCCCATGCAACGTTAGCTTTAAGGTCATCGAGAAATTTTCCGTAGACGGTAGCGGCCCCCTCACCTATGTTAAGGTAGGCCCCAAAGACTTGGATAGAGACGGAATATATGACATTAACGACCCCCTACCGAACCTTAATAATGTGCTAGTATTCTCTATTCTATCAATAGCTCCACTACCCTCCCTTATAAGAAGACGTAACAGGAATCATGGATATTCAGCTAAACATCTTAATTAATCAAAATGTTTGACCTTTTACTTCTTCGGATACAATAATTATCATAATAATTTAAAGTTGGTTGAGCAATTCTTATGATAGATTTCGATGAATATTTTAAAGTAAGAGTAATTTAATCATGGTGTGACTGTTGCAGCATTTTCCTATAGGATCTAAGGGTAGGGATCTTATACTTAGGATGCTTAGCTATGAGGATGTAAGAGTTCTCGTTGAGGGTGATTTAGAGCATTTCTTAGAGAACAGGTGGGCGACAATCAGGGTTAGACTAGAAGTTAAGGAAGTCCTTGAAAGCTACGCTAGGGTTAGAGGGATAAGTCTTGGAGAAGCAGTAGCCGAAATACTTGCAGTTCTAGGCGGGCATGGCACCATAGCCCCCGGAGCCCGAGCCCGCGAAGGAGCCCGCTGAGGGGGTGCCCCTGCCCTCATTCATGCGGGACAACCCCCTGGCTAGAGGTTTTGGCTTTAAGGGGGTGGGAGCCTTGAACCGGACAAAGTTTATCCTATTTTTACCCCTGTTTTTACCCTAATTTTACTCCCAGTAGCCTCCGGTAAGCCCATAGACTCCGCTGAAGCCTACGGCCGCTACGAGGGGCTAGAAGTATACGCCCGGGTCGAGTCGTACGAAGGCTGCCTAGTCGTAAACGTCGTCGTCAACGGAAAGCCACCCTACCGCCTCTACATAGCCTTCGCAGGGAAAGTATGGAACTATACTTTCAAGGAGGACTCGTTTAAAGCCGAAATAAGGCACCCTGACGTAGGCAGGCACATCGTCAAGATCGCTGTCGTGGACAGGCTCTACAGGTGGGTTGTCCTAAAACTAGAAATAGAGTTGCAC
>QMSC01000076.1 GCA_003649515.1 Thermoprotei archaeon
CAGCTAAGCGCTGTAAAGGGTCTCGTGGAAACCATTGTTGAACACTCAGCGAACGCCATAGCATTCATATATGTTGAGGATTTCTCCTCTCCCCGGGAAGGACTATTGAAAGCAATGGAGTATATGCCTCAGAGTATGTGGGAGGAGGTGTTTAAAGTGATTTTGATGCTTGAGGAGCTTCCCGAGAATAAGGAGCTTCTACTTTACATCGCTAGAGAGGCAGTAGAGATAGCTTCAAGCATAGTTCTCCATAACATCTAGAACAGTATCTCTAAACACATGAACATGTAATCCGATAGTTTTACTAACGGTCATATACATTACCAGGTATTCCGTGGATATTTTAATCGAGGAGTACGCGCAAAGAGACCAATATCAATTGTCCTCAATTTTATTTAGGGAATGCTCATGAGACTCAGCAAGCTGAGACTAGTAGTGCTAGCTATACTCACAGCAATAAAATTCCTAGTAATAACCATAATACACACCGTTGAGAATGAGGGAACAGCCTTTCTTATAGCAAAATGTCTTGTTGAGAGTTTCAAAAAATACCGGTAAATTTTATGGCGTTTTAACCGTTTATTGTCTTCTCAGTATATCAATAACCTTATTGTACACGTCTACAAGTACTCTTCTAGCCTCATTTACCTCTCCCTTTTCAACAGTTTTTGAGTACAAGGCTTCCCATAAGGCTCTATTTAGTAGCGATCTAACAGCATCTCTCCCTATTACTCTACTTATCACTCTTCCAAGCGAGTGCACGTAGTGCCAGTATTTTTTCTCAAGGTCTTCTGCTGTTCTGATCTCCTCTAAAATTTCTTCCAATACTTCTGCTGGGGTCTTAACTGGCAGAGGGATCCTTTTATCGACTGGGGGCATGGGAGAAAAGTCTATATGGGGTTCAGTTTGATACCAGTAAGCTACGCTGGAGATGTCGTCGGCTCTATCATTTGCGTGTCCATGTTCTATTGTCACCTTTATTGACTTCTTGAAGGGTATAGGGGACTCTAGGTGGAAGCGGTACATGGAGTGATAGCCAGTCCAATCCTCCGGCCCCTTCAGTGGGAAGCCATGTAAAGGTCCATAGAACTCCCTATTAAAGCCCCAAGCTGCACCAATATAGTCCTCCGTTCCTGTACCGTGGATTGATGGAGGCCATTTCTCGCCATCAACAAATATCATGTCATCTCCCTCGCCCCACCATCCGGGCCGTAGACCGTGCACGCTCAAAATACAGCCCACGTAATGTCCTCGTCCCTCCGCGTAAAGTATGAGGTAATTTTCCTCACCGCTTAGGTTAACTTCCTTCTTCGAAGCTTTTACAAGCTCCCTTCGCCACTTGGCGTGGAAGTATCCAATGTTATTCCAGCTCTTTGAGTGTAATTCGTAATCAATATGGTAATAAAAAGCCCCTATTTCTACATCACATTCATTAACTATTTCAAACTCAGCTCTATCGTTAAACGGCATCGGAAAGTAGCAATTAAATCCTCTATCGCAGGTCATTGTGAGCGGAAGCGATATGAAGTGTTTCGCTATACCGTGTCCTATGCCGAAGAAGTCCCCTATAGGGGTATCTATGCTGGGTTTATTCTCCCCATCCCAGTAGGCTCTGAAGAGGATCTTTCTGAGATAATACTTGTCGGGACAGCTTATAGTCACCCATATATGCTTTACGACTCCAGGCCCCTTAATTTCGGCCAGGGTTGCGCTATCGCCTGGTTTCACTGTAATGGAGTCGCGGTTACCTCCAGTTCTATCCCAACTTGACTCGCGTTTAGCCACATAGTCCCTCAGTTGAGGCAGGTAATCCAGGAAACCATTAAGTGGATACATTTTTCTCGAAATAGCTTAGTGGCTTTCTGGATATAAAAGCGTTAATATCTGTTCTAGCATTTCTTAAACGATGTGATCCAATGCTTGGAACGTATACGGTTATCCTAATTACGGTTCCCACACGAGAGGAGGCACTAAAAATCTCAAGGGATCTTCTGGAGAAGAAGCTCATTGCGTGCATAAATATCTTGGATAACGTACACTCGCTTTACTGGTGGAAGGGTAAGATAGAGGAGGGGAAGGAACTATTACTTGTAATAAAAACTAGACTAGATCTCTTCGAGAAGGTATTAGAAAGTGTTAAAAGACTCCACAGCTACGAGGTTCCAGAAGTCATTGCACTACCGATCATAGCCGGGAACAGGGATTATTTAAAGTGGATCGACGAAAGCGTGGAGGCCTAGTATCAACAAGCATGTTTTTATAAGTGTACGTAGTGCATTTTTAGGGTAGGATATTGTCCAGCAGGCTATTCTATGAGGATATAGTTACCGTGCGCATAGGTAAGAAGGGATTAACTAGCAATATCCTTGAGGAAATTAAGAGGAGCTTAAAGGCTCACGGAGTAGTCAAAATAAAGCTTCTCAGAAGCTTTAGGGAATCTCAGAAACCCGATAGACACTTATTTGCTAAGGAGTTAGCGGAAAGGGTTAACGCCGATCTCGTGGGGATCCGAGGCTATACCTTTATTCTAAGGGAAAGAAGGAAAGAAAAATAGTCAACAAAAATTTTCGAGCTAATCCTTACGCGTTTACTCAATTAAGCTCTTGAGGCCCTTGTCCTCAAGGGCCTTGACAACGTCTTTGTCAGTAACCATGAAGCTCTCTCCGCGGGATCTAGCCTTAGCAGCCTCTACAACACCCGTGCCGATGTCCTCAAGGAACTTGTTTAGAGCCTTTAGTAATTTATTAACAGCATTATCGCTGACCCTTATATTTGCACCAGCAATTTCTTTTATTTTTGTTTTTACAGCCTTCTTTGTAATGGCTTCAGGAGCTACCATCTCTTTTTCACCTATTTTTCATATTATATTAATAATGGTCCTTATATAAACTTTAGCCGTGAATAGAGAGTCTTTCGAGTACACGAAACTGCTTGTACCGGCTTTTCGTACAGGGGTTTAATAAGCTTTTGGTAAAAGGTCGTGACATTTCATTATAAAGGCGCCAACACTCTTTCATGAGGTACGCACATACGGACCTCTAACATTTTGAGAGCTGCTGAAGAGCCTATTTTGCACCAACTATAGAGCCTTTGGAGATCGATGTTGATGTTCCTAACGGCGTACAGAACTACATGATGCTGAACTTTGGTTCAAAATATTGAGTCTAAGTAGTGATGGGATATCTGGGCGTCAGAATCTTTTTAAGCATAAATAAAACTTAACTCAAGGAGTATGTTCTTGAACACTTTTCTACGAGTGGAGAACCTGCATATACGAGTCGAAAATAAGCTCGTAGTTAAAGGAGCAACACTGAACATAGAGGGAGGTAAGGTCTACGCTCTCATAGGCCCTAATGCTTCGGGTAAGACTAGCCTTGCTATGGCAATACTGGGACATCCTGAGTATGAGGTCGTAAAGGGGAGGATAATATTCGAGGGTGAGGATATCACTAATTTGCCTATGCCTGAGCGGGTGAGAAGGGGGCTATACGTATCCTTCCAGAATCCCCCTGAGATAAAGGGAGTGAAGCTGGGATACTTTCTTGAACGCTTGATGAAGAGGAGATATGGTAAGGTCGACAAGAACATCATTTTAAGATATTCCGAAGAGCTAGGTTTAGGTCGGGAACATTTAGAACGGGACCTCAACGTGGGCTTTTCTGGAGGCGAGAGAAAACGAGTAGAGGTCCTTCAACTCCTCTTACTTAAACCTAAGATAGCAATTCTAGACGAGCCGGATTCGGGAGTTGATATAGAATCTCTTAAAGTCATAGCCAGCACCATAAAGGATGTTGTTGAGGAAGGTACAGGAGTATTGGTCATAACGCATTACAGAAACATTCTCAGCTACCTCAAGCCAAGCCTCGTTTACGTTATGGGTGAAGCCGAAATAAAAATGTGTGGAAACGTCGAAATACTCGATCTCGTAGAAAGGTGCGGGTATAGCTGTATCCTTAAGGGAGTATGTGAGAGGGATGCGAATGAGGGAGGAGCCTGAGTGGCTCAGGAAGTTTAGGGAAAGAGCGCTTTCATTAATAGACAAGCTCCCGGAGCCGAAGTATGGTGCGAGAATAGATCTCGAGGCTCTTAGCGTTGAGAGGGAACTCAGAGAATATGACGAGTCATCTCCGGTGGTATCTAAAGCCCTAAAGAGGCTACACTTCACCATGAAGGAGGAGAGACCATTCCTCTTGCAGGTTAATGATTTCCTAAGGAAGAAGTATGCTGAAAGACTTTCTCAGCTAGGTATACTAGCTGAGGATATAGATACGGCTGTCAGGAAATATGAGTGGCTTAAAGACTACTGGTTTAAGGCTTTTCCTATGGCCCTCAACAAGCTCACGGCTTTTCATGCAGCCTATAGCAGAGGTGGATTTGTGCTCAGGGTTAAAGAGGGAGTAAAATTAAAAGAGCCTATACAGATGTGTTTCATCGTCTCATCCTCAAGCTACGCTCAGCTTCCTCATAACATAATAATTGCCGAGCCTTACTCAGAAGTCCACATACTCACTGGATGTATTGCGCCTAGGGGTACGAGGTACTCCCTACACTCAGGTCTTACGGAAGTCTACGTGGGAGAGGGAGCAAGAGTCTTCTCAATAATGATCGAAATTTGGCCAGAATACGTTCATGCGAGGCCTCTAAAGGCCGTAAAAGTTGACAAAGGAGGAACCTACATAGGCTCAGTTATCGTACTCGAGCCCGGGGCCTCCTATCAAGCCTTTCCTACGGCCATCTTAATGGGCGATATGAGTTCCGTCACGGCCAAAACGGTAGTAACTGCTAGGGGGAACAGCGAGGTCGATGTGGGTGAAGCAGCTTTCCTTTTAGGTAGGGAGTGCAGAGCTATCCTAGTCACACGGGCTGTAGCTTTTGATTCAGCCACTGTGAAGGAGAGGATCAGAGCTCGGGGCAGAGGGTGGAGGAGTAAGGCTTACTTAGAATGCAGTGGATTGATACTTGGTGATAGAGCTAAAATATTTGCCGTTCCGGAGCTCGAGGCTATATCTAAGGATGTTGAGCTATACCATGAATCTTCGATTGGTAGAGTGGGCGAGAATGAGCTAATGTACTTAATGAGTAGAGGCTTTGAAGAGGACGAGGCCATAAGCATGATGATTAGAGGTTTTCTAGACCCAGGGCTCTCCGATCTACCCGCTCCTCTTAGAATTCAGGTAGAGTCCATATTAGAGCGCGTTGCCATAGAGGGTCTATAGTATCCTCCCTTCTCGAGGAGTTTATCTGTCTGATTTCGTTTAGGAACGAACTTAGAGATGTTAAGCTATAGATATTAGGGCCTTACTACTGGCTCATTTCTTATCCAAACACTCTCCTTAGAGTTCAAGAGTATAGTAGCCTGCAAGCTCGAAGTAGTAGATGCGTGCAGTTTTAAACTTAAGGTATTTGACCCCCTCTTCTTCTATGACGTCATATTCTAGTATTATTTTCGTGGGTATGTCGGATAGACCTTTCTCGTTTAGGAATTCTACTAGCTTTGTAGCAACTCGCTTCCATTCACTTGAGCTCTTCTTCTTATCCAGTTTTTCTGCTGAAAGTTGAGCGTAGAATGCCTTTCGAAGCTGGAACATGGCTCCTCTACCGCTTGTAGCAATTCTGCTTTGGATGGTATTCTCAAGCCTAATCTTCTTTAATTCCTCTAGCATTCCAGCAAGCTTTTCCAGCTCCTTGCCCTTCTCCTCGGGTAGCTCTCCTCTCCTCCTCAGCTCCTCAAGCTTTCCAATAGCATCTCTAAGCATTCTGATAATTTCACTCATATTTACTTCCCTTTAGATGTAAGGTGTAAATAATTATTATACCTTACCTTTTACGCTTTTTGAAAATCCCCTAGAGGATTCCTGTAATCTACTATTAGATTTCGGAACCTTTATAATACATTTTCCATGAAGTTTAAATGATGTTCCTTTGCTATTAAGAGGGAGGGAAAATGAAGCTACATGTTTTTGAAGATGCTAAAGCTGACAACTTCCTACCGCTAACTTACATGCGAGGAGTATTCGACCTGCGTGTGGGTTTTAAGACTTTCCGTGAGAGATTTGTCTCAGAGCTTGAGAGTGCTAGCATCAACCTATTTGTAAGGGATTTCCTAAAGGACTTTTACGCATGGAAAGTGGAGCAGGAAAGTAAAATTAGAGCCACCGTTAACGATGAGAGCGTCGATGAGGAAAATATTTTCATTAATGGTAGACTTTTATTGAACGAAAGCACCCTACAGGTCATAAATAGGCTAGTGGCTGAGAAGAACATTATAGCTTTCTCGGGGGAGGATGCGGCTTTTGTTAAAGCCGATAGAGCTAACGCCGAAAAAGTCGTGGAATTGCTGAAGGG
>QMSC01000077.1 GCA_003649515.1 Thermoprotei archaeon
GAGGATCACGTAATTCCGACAGAAAAGGGGCTTTTACCAGGAGCCGGATCAATAGTCGCGGCAATAAGCAAGGCCGCATCGAGACCTCCGGAGTATGTTATCGGTAAACCCAATAAGTACATCTTCGAAGTTGCCTTGAAGGAGGCTGAAGCAAGCAATGAGAAAACAGTAGTCATAGGCGATAGGCTAGACACAGATGTTCTGGGTGCAAGGAACTCAGGATTAGCTTCTGTTCTAGTATTAACTGGCGTGACGTCTAACTTAGAAGATGTAAAGAAAAGTAAGGTTAAGCCTGACTACGTTGCCAGGAAACTGATCGATATATTCTGACGTTTGAGGGAATATTTTTAGAGCACGTGAAACTTATTCAATTCATGCCACACTTTAGATTACGCTGCTCCCTTTGCGACAGGTTATATTCCTTCGATACTAGAGCTTGGCGTTGTACGTGTGGAGCCCCCCTAGACGTAGAGGTGTTGCTACAAGGATTCACATTAGACTTCGAAAAGTTGAGGGCTAGAGAGAACACGCTTTGGCGGTATCGAGAACTTCTACCCATACGCGAACAAAATTCCATAGTTTCCTTAGGTGAGGGCTTTACACCCATTATGGTCAGGGAAATTAACGGAACAAAGGTAGTGTATAAGCTAGATTTCCTCAATCCTACAGGCTCCTTTAAGGACAGAGGAGCAAGTGTGCTGATCTCGCATCTAAATGAAATAGGCATAAAGGAGATAGTGGAGGATTCTTCAGGTAACGCTGGAGCAGCGATTGCCGCATACAGCAAAGCAGCTGGGATAAAATGTAGAGTATTCGTTCCAGCAGAAGCACCATTCGGAAAGGTTCTGCAAATAATAGTATATGGCGCAGAGATCATCAGGGTTCCAGGCTCTCGAGAAAATGTTAACAAGGCAGCCTTAGAAGCTGCGCAAAAGAGCTACTATGCTGGACATCTATGGAACCCATTCTTTATTGAGGGTTTGAAAACAATATCCTTTGAAGTATATGAGCAGACAAGGGGCGTTCCAGATGCAGCAATACTTCCAGTGGGAAGCGGAGGACTACTCTTAGGGGTTCATAAAGGATTTAAAGAGCTAAGAGAGATGAGACTCGCTGAGAAAATCCCCAGAATTTTCGGTGTACAAACTTACGGCTTTGCTCAAGCATACGAGAGGCTTCACAATAAGAAAGTAAAGAAAGCGGAGGAAGCAATTCTAGCTGACGGCATAGCCGTACCTAACCCTCCCCGCATCGATCAAATAGTGAGAGCTGTAAAGGAAACTGGTGGGGACATCATTCTAGTTTCAAATGAGGAGATAATTGAGGGATTTAAGGACCTGGCGAGTTTAGGACTCTTCGTTGAACCCACTTCAGCAACAGCTCAAGCAGCCCTTAATAAGCTAATAAAGGAAAAGGTTTTCGAGAGAGGTTCAACGATCTTCGTGCCGCTAACAGGAATAGGCCTAAAAGCAACAGACAAGATTGGCAAATATATTTTAAAATAAACACCTAAAAGGCTAGGCGTGTTTCGATGAAGAATGGAATGCCTCTAGGAGGGCTTGGAACAGGGAAAGTTGAAATCTTTCCAGACGGAAGGGTCGGAAATGTTACTATAAGGAATAACTGGTCCAAGCCCATCCCTTCGCTTAAATGCTTTCATATAGCCCTACACGTGAGAGGCGAGAACTTTAGCAGAGGAATTTTCCTCCAGAAGGTGGAAGATGGGGTTAGCAACATAGATTTTCAAGCCCTCTTTCCTCGAGCACTGCTAAGCTTTAGGTTAGCTGACATACCATTAAAAGTCAGTTTAGAAGCTTTCTCACCAATTATTCCAGGAGACGCTATGAACTCGTCTCTACCAGTAGCAATATTCATCCTTTATGCAAAGAACCTCTCTAAAAGAAATGTTACGCTCTCCGTAGCCATGGGGCTTGAGAATATAGTAGGATCCTCCCCTATAGGACGGGTGAACAGATCCTTTAGAAGGATTTCCTCTCATGGAATAATCTTCACCTCAAGTAAGGCCAAGCCCGAAGACCCCGCCTTCGGAGATATGGCCCTAGCAACGGCTCCTACGGAGACCACTATCCTTGGGGAGTACGTGTGTACGAGGAATAGAGAGGAAGTTCTAGAACCTTGGAACGAGTTCTTGAAAACTGGAAAAATACCGGATTTC
Organism: Thermoprotei archaeon; assembly: GCA_003649515.1. Lineage (GTDB taxonomy): Archaea > Thermoproteota > Thermoprotei > Thermofilales > B20-G17 > B14-G17. Next base: position 2,177 of record QMSC01000077.1, read on the forward strand.
AGCCCCGAAGACGAAGTTGCATCCCTTACAGAAAACTTTGGAGGAATACTCTGTGTTAGAAAGACATTGAAGTCGGAGAGCGAAGTAAAAATTCCCTTCGTCTTATCCTGGCACTTTGCTGGAAAATCCTACGAATACCCCTTCGGTCGATACTATGAAAATTTCTTCAATAGCTCCCTAGAGGTAGCGGAATACGTCTTAGAAAGACTCGTCGTTCTCCGAAGGAGAACTCTTCAGCTGAACAAAATGATAATGTCATCAAGCTTGCCCCCGTGGCTAAAAGAGGCGCTTCTTAACAGTTTACACGTCCTAGTTTCGAATACGTGGCTAACCCGTGAAGGTCTATTACTTTTTTACGAACACCCCGAATATTGCCCCATGGTTGAATCATTGGATGCGAGATTCTACTACTCTAACGCTTTAGCGCTTTTTTACCCGGAACTTGAACTTAAAACACTAAAGCACATTGCAAGGTATCAAAGTATAGATGGATGGATACCGCATAATTTGGGCTTAAACTCCTTGAACATGCCGAATAGAGGATTCTATCAGCTACCTCCAAAGGATTTGAACTCCATGTTCATTTTGATGGCCTATAGAGACTACCTGTGGACGGGAGATAAAGGCTTTCTAGAAGCTCTATACGAAAGTATCTCAAAGGCCTATGAGTGGTTAATAACTACGGATAAAGATAGGGACTTCCTCCCCGATAACGAGGGAAACGATACAACGCTTTACTTATGGGCGCGAGGCGCTGAGTCCTATACATCATCCCTTTACCTCGCAGCACTTAAGGCTATTGGAGAAATAGCTAAGGTAAGAGGCGACTCCCTTCTCGCGAAATATGTAAACGAAAGGTATGAGCGGGCTTTACGTAGCTTTAATGAGAAGCTATGGGCAGGGGACTATTATAGACACTATTACTCTAAGCGGGAAATAAGCAATGAAGTAGTGTTAGGACAACTTCTAGGACAACTGTATGCGCATGTCCTCGGATTAGGCTACATTGTTGAGAGGGAAAGGATTGTTAAGGCTCTTAAGACTATTCGAAATAAAAGTCGTAGCTCCAGGTACGGCGTGCTCGTGGATAAGATGTACCTAAGGTCTAAAGGAAAACCAAAAATCGTCAATGCTCTAAAACCTCACTTAATATATGCTCTGGCATCCCAGATGATACTAGAAGGCGAGGTCAGCGAAGGTCTTAGAGAAGCGGAGGCGACTTTTGCAACGCTAAAGAGGTTGTACGGTCCCTGGAATAGTCCTAAAACCTTACTAGTTGATGAAGATGAAAGTATCGGCGACCACTACCCAGGAATACTAGCTATTTGGAATATATTACTCTCCCTTCTAGGCATTACAATAGACCAACATGCACGAGTGCTTGTACTGAGACCAAAAGTAGATTACGTCAGAACTCCCTTAGTACTCCTGGGACGTGTAATGGATATCCTGTACAGTTTTCGGCATCAAGAGGTGGACTTCGAACTGCGCAACTTTGGTGAGACTCTAAATGTAACGCATTTGAGGCTGAGATCCCCGCAGGGTAAAGTAGTTATTGAACTGAATGAGGAAGAACGGTTTACCCAGAAATCCACTGGCGAAGTAAGCTTAAAAATAGGTGAAATCCCCTCAGGGACGATAAGAATCTCGATTAGAAAAATGTAATTAATGGAGCATTAAAAGATTTTTAATTTAAATTATAGAGTAAAGAGGCGGTTAAAGGGTAAAAACGATAGTTTCAGCGAAGATTAAGGCTTAACCCTCCCCATTTAGTATCTTTATTTTTATTTTTTCATGCTATTTTTACCACAGTGTTAAATCATTGGATTAATAAGTTCTGGAATTATTCCACGCAGGTAAAGACTCCAAAGCGTGTAAAATTTAATTAAGGAAACTTTGAGAAAGAGGGGGAGAATTTGTACCGTGTAGTGGAGAAAAAAGAGTTAGCGCCCAGGATCAAGTTAATGAAAATACTCGCACCTCACATAGCTCGTAAGGTTAAAGCGGGACAATTCGTCATAGTTAGGGTCCACGAGAAGGGAGAGAGAATACCGCTAACCGTTGTTGACTGGAATAGGGACGAAGGGACCATAACTTTAGTGTTTCAAGAAGTAGGAGCTAGTACGATTAAGCTAGGAGCACTCGATGTAGGGGATCACATAGCTAATATCTCAGGTCCTCTGGGAAATCCTACGGAGATCAAGAGATACGGAACCGTAGTTTGTGTAGGCGGAGGTGTGGGAACGGCATGTATTTATCCTGTGGCTAGGGAAATGAAGAAAGCGGGCAATTACGTTATATCCATAATAGGTGCCCGGACAAGTAAGCTACTCATTCTAAGGGATGAGATATCAAGTGTGAGCGACGAATTCCATGTAACTACCGATGATGGAAGTGAGGGGAGAAAGGGGTTTGTTACAGACCAGCTTAGAGACATTTTGCTGAGTGCCCGTAAGGTTGACCTAGTTTACGTGGTAGGTCCAGCGATCATGATGAAAGTGGCAGCAGAGGTAACAAAACCCTTTAAGGTTAAAACTATTGTTAGCTTAAACCCGATAATGGTCGATGGGACTGGAATGTGCGGAGCCTGTCGAGTAATAGTAGGCGGTCAAATGCGCTTTGCCTGCGTACACGGACCCGAGTTTAACGCTCATGAAGTGGATTTCGACTCTCTCATGAGCCGTTTAAGGATGTATATTGAGGAGGAGAAGATTGCCTTAGAAAAAGCTCAAAGGTGTGTCCGGTGAGAGGAATGGCGGGTAAGAATATCATCAAAGAAGCTGTTCCCATGAGAAAACTCCCCATGAACGAACGACGCACGACGTTTAAAGAAGTGGCCCTAGGATACAATCTTGAGGAAGCTTTAAAAGAGGCTTCCAGATGTCTTCAATGCACTGATCCCCCATGCGTTAAAGCTTGTCCGTTACACATAGATGTTCCAGGCTTTATCAAGCTACTCCGCGAAAAGAAATTCGAAGAAGCACTTAACAAGATAAAAGAGGTAAATGACTTTCCAGCCATTACTGGCAGAGTGTGCCCACAAGAACTGCTGTGTCAAGCTGCCTGCGTAATGGGAAAAATAGGCGAACCAATAAACATTGGGAGACTTGAGAGGTTCCTAGGGGATCTGGAAATATCTCGGGGAATAAGAATCCCCTCTCTTCCAAAGTCGAGAGAAAAAAAGTGGCCATAATAGGCTCAGGTCCAGCTGGCTTAATGGCGGCTGCTCGATTGCGTAAGATTGGGTACGATGTTGCGATTTTTGAAGCATTGCATAAGCCAGGAGGAGTGATGGTCTACGGCATTCCAGAATTTAGGTTACCACGTCGAGTCCTAGAAGCCTATATCGATTACGTTAAGAAATTGGGAGTAGAAATCAAGGTTGACCACGTGGTGGGAAGAACTGTTACTATTGGCGAACTGTTGAAGAACTATGACGCTATTTTAATAGCTACAGGAGCCGGTACGCCAAAGTTCCTAAAGGTCCCTGGAGAAAGCCTCAATGGCATATATTCTGCGAACGAGTTTCTAATACGGATAAACCTCATGAAGGCCTACAAGTTTCCAGACTACGACACGCCTATCAAAGTAGGAAGGAAAGTCGTTGTCATAGGCGGAGGAAACACAGCTATGGACGTCGCCCGTATAGCCCTTAGACTCGGTGCTGACGTAACGGTAGTGTATAGGAGGACTGAGAGAGAAATGCCCGCAAGAAGGGAGGAAGTTGAAAATGCCAAAGAGGAGGGCGTTAAATTCATGCTCCTAACTCAGCCAATAGAGTTCCTAGGTGATGAAAGAGGTTGGGTTAGGAGAGTTAAGTGCATTAAAATGAGACTTGGCGAACCGGACGAGAGCGGTAGGAGAAGACCAATACCAATTCCTGGAAGCGAGTTCGAGATAGAAGCAGATACCGTGGTTATAGCCATAGGAGCCGAAGTTAATCCTCTCATACAGATGACTACTCCCGGACTTAAAACTGATAGAAAAGGCAGGATAATCGTAGACTCCGAGGGCAGAACCTCCCTAAGACGCGTTTATGCTGCAGGTGATGTTACGACTGGTGAAGGAACAGTCATAGAGGCGCTCATGGAGGCTCTAAAAGCTGTTCAGACAATAGACAAGGACCTCAGCGAAAAACCTTAAAGTGATAGTGATCTCACTATGA
>QMSC01000078.1 GCA_003649515.1 Thermoprotei archaeon
AGACAACCAAAAGATACTCCTAGGATACTTGCATGGTTAGGAGAAAGATTCAGAAAAAGAGAGCCGTTATTTATGGAGGGTCTAAGGGGAATAGTAGAAGTAGTGCTCGAAGCTAAAAGGGAGTTGAGTAAGAGTACTCCGAATCTATATAAAATTGGTGAACTCATGAACCTAAACCAGTACTACCTAGCCAAATACCTAAAAGTAAGCGGAGACTGCCCCATATCACCAAGCAAACTTGACAAGCTAATACAAGCCGCCCTAGATGCAGGAGCACTAGGAGCGAAATTAAGCGGATCAGGAGGCGGTGGGTGCATGGTAGCACTATGTCTACCCCAAGACATAGAAAAAGTAGCAAAAGCCATACAAAAAGCAGGCGGAGACACATACACCACCAAAGTCGCCCCTAAAGGCGTAAAAATAGAATATGTAGAGTATTAAAGGATGACAATAAGAAAGGCTGTCATACCTGTGGCAGGACTAGGAACTCGACTCCTACCCTCAACAAAAGAACTACCAAAAGAAATGCTACCCATATACACCAAGTCCAAAGACGAAAGTCTGACCATAAAACACCTCCTCCAAACAATTTTCGAAATATTATACGACACAGGCCTAAGAGAATTCTGCTTCATTATAGGTAGAGGCAAACGCGCTATTGAAGATCATTTCACCCCTGACTTCAGCTATCTTAGCCTGCTCAAAGACCGCGGCAAAAACAAAAAAGCTGAAGAACTACGCTCCTTTTACGAAAAATCCAAAACTCAACTCTCATATGGATATTAAGCTACGAAATGGTTAAAAAGAATTACCATATCCAGAATAGAGAATTTAACTAAAATCGAACACTAAGAACGCTAGAAATAGCAAGACGTTGCAACACCACCTATAATGAAGGAAAACGATATACCGAAGCACTATGTACAGCCTATACACAACCCCCAACAGTACAGAGACAAAACAAACTATATCACTATAGGAATAGTACCACAAAAATAACCCTTCATTAGCTGGAAAGATAATCAATTACACGTAACTATGAGCAAATTAAAAATCCTAATTTTTAATTGGCGTTGCTGGCTAAACCCTAAAGCTGGTGGAGCTGAAGTCTACATTCACGAAATAGCTAAACGATGGGTCAAAACTGGCCATGAGGTTACTTTATTTACTTCCGAATTCCCAGGTTGTGCAAAGGAAGAGACAATGGATGGAATTAAAATTATTAGAGCTGGTGGAAAGTATTCCGTCTACTGGAAAGCCATGAAATACTACAAAAATAACTTCAAACACAATTTTGACGTGATATTAGAAGCAATTAATACTATTCCCTTCTTTACCCCAACATATGCAAGCGAACCACAAGTAAGTTTAATTTTCCAGATAACTGGCGAAGTATTCTATAAAGTTTTTCCTAAACCTGTTGCCATATCTGCAAGATACATAGAGCCACTTATCTACAAGAAGTTCTACAAGGAAAATATCGCCCTAGTACTTTCAAAAAGCGTAAAGGACGAACTAGTAAAGATAGGCTTTAAGCCTGATCATATTTTCGTAGCAGAACCAGGCATAGATTACGAGTATTACTCACTAGGAGAGAAAACCGAATATCCTAGCATCCTATATCTAAATAGAATAGTACCTTACAAGAACGTCGATCACCTAATTAAAGCTTTTAAAATAGTCAAGTACAAAGTCCCCGACGCTAAGCTTCATATAGTCGGCTGTCGAGGAACAGCATACGAATCCAAGCTTCGAAAACTTGCTAAGAAACTAGGCATTCTAGACTCAATAGAATTTCATGGCTTCCTTAGTGGAGAGCCAAAAAGAGAATTTCTACAAAAAGCATGGGTTCACGTCCTACCTTCTACCAAAGAAGGATGGGGTATCTCAGTACTTGAAGCAGCTAGCTGTGGAACTCCTACAGTCGCCTACAATGTCACAGGTCTACGGGACTCAGTAAAAGACAAAATAACAGGCATACTTGTTCCTTTCAATGACATAGAAGCCCTAGCAACAGCAATAACTAAAATCCTTACAAATAAGCAACTTCGTATCCAGTTATCAAAAAATGCTAGAAAATGGGCACTACAGTTTTCTTGGGAAAGAACAGCAAAGATAGCATTAAATGCCATAAAAAATGCTATATAATAATATTATTACCTGGTGATATATACATTAGAATACTAGTTACTGGAGGAGCTGGTTTCATAGGTTCGCATATAGCAGAGTACTATGCTAAGAAAAAAGAAGAAGTTCTTGTCTTCGATAACCTTTCAAGACCCCGAATTCTCGGTAAATGTATAGGTAATCCACTTTACAACTGGAATTACCTGAGAAACAACTATCCCAACATCAAACTAATTAAGGGTGATATAAGAGACTTTAACGAATTAAAAGAGACGGGAAAACATGTAGATGTAATCATCCACACCGCAGCACAAGTTGCAGTCTCGACATCCTTAAAAGACCCAAGAACTGACTTCGAAATAAACGCTTTAGGGACATTCAACGTTTTAGAAGTAGCAAGACTAAATGACTCAACGGTAATCCTGTGTAGCACAAATAAAGTTTATGGAGAAAATGTCAATAAAATACCGGTGATAGAAAAAGAGACAAGATACGAATACGCTGATCCTAGGTACAAGAACGGAATTCCCGAAGACTTTCCAATAGATTTAACAGCACATAGCCCATATGGTTGTTCAAAACTAACAGCAGATATATACGCACAGGACTATGCACATACATATGGACTCAAAACAGCAGTCTTCCGCATGAGTTGCATTTATGGTGAGAGACAGTTCGGAGTAGAGGATCAAGGATGGGTGGCGTGGTTCGTAATAGCCACACTAACAGACAGACCAATAATCATTTACGGAAATGGGAAACAGGTAAGAGATGTATTATATATAACTGACTTAGTTAAGGCATTCGATGCTTTCATCAATAGTAAGTTAAAACATGAAGTATTTAACATAGGAGGTGGACCTGAGAACACGCTTTCATTGCTGGAACTACTAATTCTCTTAAGAAAGTTGACAAAGAGAAAACCAAATGTGAGGTTCTCTGATTGGAGGCCAGCTGACCAAAAGGTCTATATATCAAACAATAAGAAGGCAATAAGACTTCTAAGGTGGAAACCTCAGATAAGCCCAGAAAAGGGAGTTAAGAAACTGGTAAAATGGGTATCGGAAAACATAGCGCTATTCAAATAGATGATAAAAATATGTTTCATATCAGTTCCAATACAATTTAAGAAAGTACGTTAAATCAATATTAGCTATATGCATACCATTCATAGTTAGCTTAATACTGAACAGCAACATGAGATATGGAGTATTAACTAAACAAGACTTCAAACTAATGAAAAAGCAGGCTTCAGAACGCTCCTATACGGATTAGGATCACCAAGTCCAAAAATAAACATGATAAACAAAGGAGTAACAGTAGAAAGAATAATAAAAGAAATTAAATGGGCAGCACAAGCAGGACTAGAGCTCCACCTAACAATAGTGATATGATACCCATAGGAAACAAGACAAGATGTATGGACACCTTCAAACTCGCAAAATACCTTTTCAAAAAAGGATGGGCAAAAACACTACAAGATAACAATAGTAATATCGTATCCAGGAACAAAACTATTCCGATAAGTCTTAAAGAACGGACAAAGCCAGTAATGTAATGCCTAGAAAACATACAATTCATCCTAAGAGGACTCAAAAAAGACTCCTCAAGACCAATACATTAAACCATCCATGAGACTACGACACCACCTCCTAGCATTAACCATAATAGTATTAGTCATCTTCATCCTAACAAAGTCTCTAACAGCATCCTTATTCTGCTTTCTCACAGGATTCCTACTAAACACAGACTACCTAATAGATTACTGGCTCTACAAACCAAAAAAGAAAATAACCCTAGACAAAGGATTCCTCCAAGGATTCTACGAGAAATTGAACAAAATACCCATAATATTCCAATTCAATAGAGCTAGTAATATCAATAACCCTCCTAAGTCTTCTATACCCATTCTTTTCAACAGTTATACTCGGAACCGCTATAGGATTTACCTCTCACCTAATCTCTCACCTAATATTAGCTTCGCAAACTACGAGCTACATCCACAAGCTACTTCCTAATGTACAGACTAATGAAAAATCTAAAAGAGGTATATATGCATAAACCATGAAAAACAATAACACAATGCAAACCACAGAAAACAAGCCCTCTCCACTAGTATCCGTCATCATAACAACAAAAAACGAAGAGAAAAACATAGAAAATTGCCTAAAATCCATAAAAAACCAAACATACAAAAACATAGAAATCATCTTAGTAGATAACTATAGTACTGACAAAACACGAGAAATCACTAAAAAATACACAAACAAAATATACCTAAAAGGACCAGAAAGATCAGCACAAAGAAACTACGGAGCACAAAAAGCTAAAGGAAAATACTTACTCTTCCTCGACGCAGATATGATCCTAAGTCCAACTGTCATAGAAGAATGTATACAAGAAGCTGAGGAAAAGGAATATATAGCATTATACATCCCAGAGAAGACAATAGGAAAAACCTTTTGGACTAAGGTCAGAGACTTTGAAAGATCCTTTTACATAGGCACCCCAATAGAAGCTGTCAGGTTCATCAGAAAAGATATCTTCCTTGAGATAGGGGGTTATGACGAAAATCTCACAGGACCTGAGGATTGGGATTTAGATAGAAGAATAAAACAAGTGGGTAAGACCGGGAGAATAAAATCAATAATATATCATAATGAGAACACACTAACTCTTAAACGACATCTAATCAAGAAAAAGCATTACACTAAATCACTACGAAAATATATACAAAAATGGGGAAGGAGAGATCCTATAATAAAAAAACAACTAGGGATTTATTATCGCTTCATAGGAGTTTTCGTAGAAAAAGGAAAATGGAGGAGATTACTTAGGCATCCACTGCTTGCCATAGCCATGTATTATCTAAAAATAAGAGAAGCACTAATATATATTAAAACAAGTTCATAAACCGCCGAAAACTCTTAACATTCTTTGGTTTAATTGGAGATGTATAAAACATTCCCTAGCAGGTGGAGCTGAGGTCTACACACATGAAATAGCAAAGAAACTAGTCAAAACGGGACATAAAGTAGTATGGATAACAGCAAGACCAAAAGAAGTACCTCTTGAGGAAATAATCGAAGGCTACAAAGTTATCAGAAGAGGTAACAAATATACTGTATACCTAAAAACGAAAGAAGTATATCATGAGCTCAAAAACTATGGAGCTAACACCAAGAGTAGTGGAAGAATGTGTGAAACTGGCTGAATCCGATCCAGGAGTAGGAGGAATAGTAATCCCAGAGCGATCGGTAGGCAATAACTACTGGGCCAAGGTTAGAGACTTAGAGAAAAGCTTCTATGTCAGAACACCAATAGAATCACCAGGATTTCTCAGGAGAGACCTAGCAATAAAAGCGGGAGGATTCGACGAAGACATAGTATTCTACGAAGAAGCAACATTGCACACAAGATTGAGAAGCTAAGTTACGACATTAGGACAAGGGCAAATGCCTACATGCTATATCACGAGGAAAACATTACATTTAAGAAAACTACTAAGGAAGAGATACCACTATGCAAAATCAGCGTACACCTACCTGAAAAGATACAAGAGCTATAAATACGTTCAAGAGCAGATAAGCCCGATCTATAGACTAAAGTTATTCATGCTAAACGAGAGATTCTGGACAGTGAAGTCTCGATAGAGACGCTTGAGCAAATGGATCTAGGTTTACGCTGAAGGAGTAGTATATGAGGGTAGCTTTCATAGTAGCTTATAAGGACCCCCTGTATGCTGGAGTGGTGAGGCCATTCGTCGACTGGGCTAAGGAGCTAAAGAAGCCTAACATTGAGAGCACACTAATATTGCTCAGGAGCAAGAGTATTGAGGAGTATCTTGAAGTTGAAAACACAAATTATAAGGAACACATTTATCAGGGTAAGGTAAAAAGGTATTAGTAACAGGTACATTCATATTCTATTCGGCTAGGGGCAGGGATGAAGGTTGCTGTCTAGAAAGGTACTTATACTAGGAATTGATTGTCTTGACTACTATCTTATCCGAAAGTGGCGGTTAAAGCCTTACATTCTTGATTGCTGTGGTTATCACTATGTAGGTACGGATCTATACACGCCAGTAATCTGGGCTAAATTTTTGACGGGTGTGGATGTTTCAACATATGGATTTGATTCAAGAAAAATATTGAAGGTTAAAAGAATTAAAAGTCTTTATTATCTATATG
>QMSC01000079.1 GCA_003649515.1 Thermoprotei archaeon
GGAAAAACGATGTAACCGCTTTTCTCGTGAACAGTATAGGGTACTCTAGCAATTCTTGCGGCTTCCAGAACAGAAGAGTCTAAGAACTGTATTTTTCCAGCCAGTTGAGGAATGCCCATGAGGACTAAAATTTCATTGTATAATATCTTTAGAAATTTCGGTTCTCCTACCACTATTCTAGGTAGCCAAATGTAGTTATGGAAGCCTCTCCTCCCACTAAAAACCGTTAGTGGTTTACCGTACTGAGAAAGGTGTTCGTATACTTCTAGCTCTGCCTCAAAGGCCTCTTCCAGTCTTTGTGCATCAATCTCCAAGAATACTTTTTCGAGGGCTACTAGAACCCCCGCTCTCTCACCCTTCTTGAAGTAATTTACGCTCTGAAACACTGGTGATCCTAGTTGCATCCATAGCCTATAGATACGAGACACCATATTCACTTCATAAGCGTAGTAGAACTTTCTTTCCGGACAGCCCAGGTCTCTACCCCACTCTTTTTCTAAAAGTAGGCTGCCTGCTGCACCATAAAACCACTCATGGTAAAAATTTACAAAACAGTCGTCAGGAAAAGGCTTAGAGGGCTTTTTGCAGATCTCTTGCAAATGTTGTAAAACAGCCTCTAAGCGTTCTCCTTGCACCGTGAAACCACCTCGAAGCCCGTTATAACACTGTTATGATTTGCAAACAGTTTACCTTTGAGAACACACACAAAATTTTCTGCAAGGAAGAGGGCTCTAGGCATTTTCAAAGCCAAAAATTTTTGTGTGTGTCTACACAGGGCAAGTTGTTTGCAAATCATGGGTGCATTCTAGAAGGCTGTAAGCCTCCTCCCTGCACCTGAAAGGCTTCTCAAACCCCATTTGCAGATCACCCCAAGATCTGCATGCAGAAGTCTAGGCCCTTTCCTTGCGTTAAAGTCACCCAAAACACTGCTTCAAGTCACCTCTCAGTATAATTTTCCAAATCTGAGCTAGACTTCACGAAGTACTTGTAGGGCCTTGATTTAGTATCACAACAGAGCAAGCCCTTCTCAACTAAGGCGTCTAGATAAGCTTTCGCTGTCCTGTAAGGTATTCCAAGTTTTTCAGCAACCTCTCTAGCAGTAATAGTACCAGTCTGAGGAACGGTTTCAAGAACTTTAACGTGTTGTTCTCTAAGCTCCAGCATCTGCCTCTTTAAGGCCTCTTTTAACCACGTTAAAACGTAGTCTACATCCTCTTTCTCAGCTACCAGGTACTCCCTGCCCCTACTATCCTTAACTCTTTGACGATTAAACTGCCTTAACACGGCCATAGCCTTAACGGCGGCAATTAGCTTCTTAACGTCACGCCTAGCTCTAACAACCATTGGTATATCTTCAACAAGTTTCCTGAAGAGCTCTGGAGGAATAATCACGTCGTAGGGTTTAAGTAGCATAAAGTAAAGCCTAACGTACTTTGCTTTTTCCTTGATCTCAGCCTCCTTCTCTTTCAGTTCCAGCGAGGTCTCGAGTCTCTCGTAAAGCTCCATTATTTGCCGAGTCTGCTGAGGGCTAGGGTCAGGCTCAATGTATAGGATGCGTGACTCAATGTCAGGATCCAGTTCGGGGGCAGTAGTAGTTGTTATAATGCAGGGGGTTCCTTTAAGCCTCCTAACCCTTGTTTCAAGCTCACCAGTCTTCTCGTTTCTAGCAGTATAGAATATTGTTAGTTCACCCTCTGAAATCGTTATCCTGACACTATACTTAGCTGCCCTCAAACCCTCATACTCCATGAAATAAAGGTAAAGTCGGTCTATTTTTGCGCCTTCAGGAAACAAGTAGTCTAGGGCTGTTGGTGTAAACCTTGTTGCAACAAGCCACCACTTTCTCGGAGTAACCTTCTGAAACGCTTTAACAAGATTATTCTTCCCTAAAGACTGTGGTCCTGCAAGTATGGCTGAAAGCCTGTACGCTGAGGGCAGGAACCTGCTGGCAATAACGGGTATCATCTGCCGTTTAGCACTGTCATCGCCTACATGGTAGAAGTCTACAACCTCAAGTATTGCTTTAACAGGATCCTGGGCTACTTCCTCTAATTGAGGCTTATACTTTTCGAAAAGCTCTCTACGCTTCTTTTCGGCTAGAAGCTTCCTTGCTCTAAGCTGCTTTTCCAGCGTCTGCATTAAAGAGGGCAGGTAGCGGCTTTTCACTTCTCCAAGGAACTCGGCAATCTTCTGTTTTCCAAGAATCCTTTTAAGCTGCTGACGGAAAACACTTAATCGCGGCTGCATAAGCCTATCTATCCTATCGTACGGGACTTGAGCAAAATCTAGTAGTTGACTCGCCGAGTCAAATAGAGTTATTTTGAGAATGGGCTTCCTAAATCCTTTCTCTTTAGCAAGTTCCAGTAGCACTGTTCCAGCATCGCATTCAACTCTTACAGCAGGCTCCTCAAGCTCTTCTAAACTAAGATCTCTAGCAACTTCAACTTCTTCAACTGGTAATAGGGGCTTTAAGGCATGGGAGTCGGATGGTGTGGCATCAGTAGTCTTGTTCTCCTCAACTTCGACTGGCTGAGCGGATCTAGGTTCCGGCGGTGAAGGCCTTAGGGCTTTCTTTTCTTCAGCTCCAGTTTTCTCAACCGGAGGGTTCTGGGACTTGATCTCGTCTACCTTTTCTTCAGACTCTTTGGGTTCGAAGTGCTTACACTCCTTTGCGTGGTCCGAGTAGGGGCCTATGATCACCCATTCTGGTGGCTTAAACGGGCATTTGTAGTGCTCTCTATCGTAGTGTCTACAGTTCCCGCATACTCTTTCTTCCATGAGATCACCCTCCAAGCTTACCGAGACCACTTTGGTTTCGTCCTTAGGTTCTTGTGACAAATTGGACAGAGTGGGCGTCCGCGACTATCCTTAACAGCGCCATCGTGCGGTATCCATAGAACACACTTAGGGCAGTAGAAGTGGCTACGGTAGGGACTGAACGGAGATAGGGGTTTAATACCTTTGGCTTTAGAAGTATTACTGTATACTTTGTGTCTAAGACCCATGCTTACCACCCCTGGAGCTCTTTACCCCCTTCTCCTCCCCCATAACTGCTTCAGCCAATGCCAGAAGTATCGCTCTAAGCACCTCGTAATGCCGGCGCGTGAGGGTTAGCACTACTTTACCAGTACCTTTATGCTTACTTGTACATCCGTTACCCAATTTGGACCCCAAGTATAGCAGGGGTTTATAAATCGTCAAAGGTGACTTACTCTCTCCAGGAGCTTTAACCCTGTCTTTACACCCTATACTACCCTCATGCTCTACTTTCGAATACAAACAGCCCAATTTTGATCCCGAGAGTAGAGAAGACTTAAAAATAGTCTGAGGGCCCATTTTAAAAATAGGTTCTAGAGCCCTCCAGCAGAAGAACATATGGCTAGCACTAAGTTAACTAACGCGCTTGACCGAAGGTAGTTAAAGAGATCTGCTACAACCGGAGATGTACGGCTGTCGGGCGCTAAGGTACTTTGGACAAGTCTCTACGCTAGTTACGAGCTTCAAGTTGACCTCACTTAATAACTCTCTGTGCTTAGTCAGGTAGTAGTCTATGTTCCTCGGCCTCAGCCTGACTATTTCCTGCCTTTGATTGGCGATATTGGTGGTCAGGAGCACGGAGTCCCGCCCGCTCCTTTCAGACATTTTTTATAAATGGTGAAAGATCCTCTTCATTGCATTTTTTATTGTTGATGGATGGGGTCTTGAGTGCGAATCATATGCCCTCAGTGAAACCCTGTTCTCACAGTCGGAAGTGGGGAGAAACGCCGCAATAGGTCGCTCGTACAAGACAAATCAGTCAGTCCGAACAGGAAACCTATAGTATTATTACTTCTCTTGCATAGTCCTTTAACTTTTGCCAGTCTCTATCTCTAGTTAGCACTTTCAGAGCTAGCTTTTTAGTAGTTATAGCATTTAAAGCATCCCCTGGATCCGCATTCCGCTTCAGAATAAGGTTTGTGGCTTCCTTTAAGTCACTAAGCGTAAGGTTCTGCTCAAGTATTTTTATATCAAATTTTAAAAGTAACTCTGGGAACTTTTTCAAGAGTCTCTCATATCCTCTAGCGCGGCTTACATCCCCCTCTGCCAATCTTCTATTCCTCGCTTCAACGATCCAATTAAAATACTCCAGTAGCACCACAGGAGTTATGTAAAGGGGCTCTCTCACATTTAAAATTATCCTAAGCTCCTTAGACACAAGTATATTCGTGTCTACGAATACTCCTTCAGCTTCTTCCATAGCCTTTCCCGAGCGAGTCTCTCTATCTCCTTAGGTGAAGGAATCCCTAATTCCTCTAAGATTAGGAGATATTCTCCCAATACTCTCTCTCTTTCAGCTTTCCTCGCTTTAAGCACCGCTTTCTCCCACTTTAGTTCTTCGGGCTCTAAAGTGAGTTTGTCAACGCCTAGGAAAACATGTTTCTGGGTTGGCATCAGCTCAACGAAGACTTCCCCCCTGATCTCTCCTCTACCCCTTTCAATAGTGACACTTCTCTTTCCTACAATTGGAGAGAACAGATTTTTAGATTCGGTTGAATAAGTGCTACTTACTCCCACTTTCTTCCACCTTTGAGACTTTCTCCTCGGGGAACTCTGCAGTAATTACAACTGTGTGCCTTACGTTTATTATGGGTTCTTTAAGAGGATTTCTCATGATTTCTCCTGTATCTGGATCGATCACATATGCTATCGACTGGACAACTAGCTTAGCTCTAACTCTTGTACCATCCTCAAGTTCGTACTCACTCCATTCCTCTTTCACAGGCTTAAACTTCACTATGAGACCCTTAGTTAGCCGCTTTGGATTACGCGGGTCAGGTACGTTAATAAACCTTTTCTCCAAGTTAACCCCCTGATTTAAGGAACCAATGCTACTTATTTAAATTATTATTTTAATATTGAGAACGAAGATTAGTTTCCAGTATTTAAGTCACTTACCCTAACTAAAGGCCTGCACGTTTTTCCCTCAACCTTAAAGTCCTGTTTAAGGGTATTGTTTCACCTTTCCTGTACTCCTCTAAGGCTTCTCTTAAGGCTTCATAGTCTTCTTCACCCATCTCCTCTTCTGGCAGGAATCTTTCAATAATAACTTCTAGCATTTTCTCAATTCTATCAACTCTCTCCTTAAGCAACTTAAGCTCCTGCAAAACAGCAGACTCGGACATAAAACTCCTCTAGAAAGGAAGACAAAGAGGGAGGCTATAAGCATATAGCTCCGCCTAACTAGCTACGAGAAAGCTAATACCAGTAGGGTACCTAAGCTACGATATGCCTTAGTTTCTCTTTACCTTTTTCTCCTCAAAATTTTTCCTAAGAAGTCTGGGTCTTCTTCGAGTTTTCTTGCCAGCATTTCGAGAATCCGTAGTACTTCGTTGTCAGTGGCTGGGAGGCTTGGTTCAGCGGGGTGTTTGAGGCTTCGTCCACATTTCCAGCAGAATAAGGCTATTTCGCTGTTCCTGGCGTTGCAGTAGGGGCATAATACGATCCGGGTGTGTAAGGGTTTCTCGGAGGGCTCTGGGGCCCTATTGTAGAGTGCCATGTACTTTGCGTGAACTTCCTCCATTTTAACCCTCGCGTAGACGTCTATCATGTCACGTTTCCTCCAGCCAAACCATAACATCATTTCCTTCTCAGAGAGCTTACCATAGAGTTCCGTTGTTCTCGAATGCCTTAGGAGATGCGGATAGACGTGGGTGTTTACTCCAGCCTGCTTAGCCGCCTTCCGTAACGCATAGACTACTCTCGACCGCGTAACCATCTTATATGGATACTTGCCATAGAACACGAATGCTTCAGGATCGTCTCTAGCGGGATGTTCTTCAAGCCACTTTCGTAATATATCAGCAAACTCTACGATAAGCACAGTCCTCTCAGCACTCTTAGATTCAGGAAAGAATACTTTCCAAGATCCATCTGGTAGCAGTTCAAGATTCTTTATTTTAAGAGCCCTAGCCTCGCTAACCCTGCAACCTGTCTCGTACATTAGCGAGTAGAAGGCCTTCCATTTTAACGGCATCTGTTCCAGGATCCTCAGGATAACTGGGCGTGGAAGAACTTCGGGAGGCTTAGGCTCTATGGAAGATATCTTAAACTTTTCGTAGAGCTTCAAGTAGCGGGTTTTATCGGTCTTCAAGTAAAGGTACTTTAAGATTAGCTTGACTACGGCTAGTGGTTTCCTGTAGTCTGTTACCTTGAGGCCATTAAGCCATTCTTCAATGTCTTTGAACGATATTTCTTCAACGCGTTTACCACGCTTCTCTAAGAACTGTAGGAGTAGGCCTGCCACTTCAAC
>QMSC01000080.1 GCA_003649515.1 Thermoprotei archaeon
GTCCCCTAACGGGGCTTTAAAAGCCCTCAAGCGAGCTAGACAAGAAGGACTTATAGACCATATTGGCATTACAATTCACAGAGACATAGATGTTATGAGGATGGCCATAGAGAGCGGCGAGTTCGAAACTATAATGTTAGCCTATAATCCGCTCGATCCAGAAGGCGTCGAACGTGAGGGCATTCTCAAACTTGCTAAGGAGTACGGGATAGGTGTCATAATTATGAAGCCCCTTTCTGGAGGCCAGCTAGTGCTACATGAGACAGAGATGGGCAGAGTCGGTAACGACCCCTTAGTGAGGTACTGCTTAAGGTACATCCTCTCTAAGGACACAGTGGACACGGTCATTCCAGGCATGAGAAGAATGGAAGAACTTGAGGAAAATGTACTAGTGGCCGATATGCCACCTTTAACGGATAAGGAAAAAGAAGAACTTTTCCGACTTATAGGCTCCCTCGGAAAATCGTTCAGATACGGACAAATGTGCTTAAGGTGCGAATACTGCCTTCCATGCCCTCAAGGGATCAGAATACCGGACGTTTTCAGGGCTTACGACATGTACGTAGGCTATCCTGATGAAGTTAAGCATTTAGCGTTAAGACTTTACGAAGCGCTTGAAGTGAAGCCAGAAGCGTGCATAAAATGTGGCACGTGCATGAAGCGCTGCCCTGCCGGAATAAATATACCCGAAAAACTCAGAGAAGTTGCGGAAGTATTAGAGAAAGCCATACAACAAGAAAAGTCGCTATCTTAGCCTTTGGTCGCTCATCCCCACGCTCTAAAGGGCTATAGTTGAAGGAAGACTCTCAGTAATTCATTTTAATATACTGACTGAAATAGTTTTGGGAGAAAGATGCATATACTCGTGTTTGGTGCCCATCCGGATGATCCTGATTCTGGAGCTGGAGGGTTAATAGCGCTGCTAACCGAAGCTGGTCACAGGGTTACAGCGGTTTCGTTTACCAAAGGGGAGCTTACAGGTAGAATGAGCAGCATAGAGGAAAACGCGAAAGTGAACGTCGAAGAGGCAATAAAGGCCTTTAAACTTCTAGGAGCCAGTGTTATTTTCCTCGACTTTAAAGATGGCGGAGTTTGGGTAACAGAAGAAACAGTAATTAAGGTTAAGAGCTTGTTGGAGAGGCTTAAGCCGGACATCGTTTTAACTCACTGGCCCGTAGATTCCCATTCGGATCATAGGGCTGTGGGGATTGCAACCATAGGTGCCGTTAGGAGAATTCGCACGGATCCTAAACCCATGCTTTACTTCTATGAGGTTATGACTGGCATGCAGACTCATTGTTTCATTCCTGAGATTTACGTGAATGTGACAGAAAAAGCCGAGCTTAAAAGGAAAGCATGCTATCTTCATGAAAACTGTTTCCCTGAGAAATGGTATCCTGTGCACGAAAAAATGATGGAGTTCAGAGGGTTAGAGATGGGAGCTAAGTACGCGGAGGCTTTCATTTCATTTAAAAAAGACTACGCACATTGTCTAAAGAAAATATTAGATCACTGAACGATAAGTGTAGGTGATATGCCTAAGCTCCATCATTACCCCGAACCTCCAAGAAGCCCTCTTAAAGACCACTTTCATAAGGTATTAGACCAATTCTCGTCGACCAGTTGAACATCATGCTCGTATAATATATTACTTGAAAATCCTATTTATGACTGTGATACCATGAAAAATAAGCCCAACATTATACTCATAATAATGGACGTTCAAAGGGCCTCTAATATCCATTGTTACGGGTATGAGAAGCAAACAACACCGAATATAGACAGAATAGCTAAAGAGGGGACAATTTTCCTAAAGTGTATCTCACCGGCCGTGTGGACTCTCCCCTCACATGCGTCTATATTTACTGGGAGGTACGTTTATAGTCACGGTGTCGGAGCAAGCTATAACTATAAACCCGTTGAAAAGTACACTCTTGCCGAGATTTTAAGCGCCGCTGGTTATAAAACAGTAGGCTTTTGTTCTAAGGGCCATTGGTGGGCTAGGTATGGAATAAGAGACGACAGGGGATTTGAGGAGTTTTACGGAGTAACCTTTTCCTCGGAGAGTGAGTGGATTGAAGTTGGCTCCAGTAAAATAATAGGCTTGGTTAAAAACTGGATTGAGAAACACCGTCACGAAGAGCCCTTTTTCATTTTCATTAACTGCCTTGAACCTCACCTACCCTACATACCGCCCGAGGAGTACATAAGGAGATTCCTAGGGAACATGAGCCTCGAGGAAGTGAAAGAGCTGCAACCTAACGTATGGAAAGTGAGAATGGGACTTGAAAAGATATCTAAGGAGAGGTGGGAGAAGCTCAGAGCTCTCTACGACGGGGAAACCGCTTGCCTAGATAATAGGCTCAACGACCTGTTCGTATACCTTGAAGAAAGCAATCTCATGGACAGGACCTTATTAGTAATAACGAGCGATCACGGTGATGAACAGGGGGAACATTATCCCCCGCACATAGCTCATCAACTACACCTATATCAGCCAGGCATTCACGTGCCCTTAATAGTCAGGTACCCAGACCTTTTCCCCCAAGGAGAGAAAGTCAACGAGCTAGTCCAAACGCTAGATATATTTCCAACAATACTGGATGTGCTCTCCATAAATAATGTTGATGTTTGGAGACAAAATCAAGGAATAAGCCTTCTTCAAATCGTTAATGGTAAAAGGAAAAGGCTTTTTGCTCTTTCAGAGCACCAAAAACCGCTACTATCCTTTGAAAGGATGTTGAGAATAGACCCCAGCTACGATTTTAGAATGTGGAATAGATGGGTCAAAGCCCTGATAATCGGCGATTACAAGTACATATGGTCCTCTAACGGTGACGACGAACTATATAATCTTAAAGAAGACCCCATCGAGCAGAATAACTTAGCGCACGAGGAGAGAGACAGGGTTAATGAGATGAAGAGCAAATTATACCGGATACTAGGCTCTCTAGAGCGTAGAGATCTAGGGGATTTAGTACAAGGCCTAGAGGACAACGTTAGAGCATTGGAAAAACTTGGCTACCTAAGAAAGGGAGGTTTTGAAAAGGGGACTATAATGGAAGGCTTGACGCCGTAATCGATAGGACTTAGAGAAAACCTGCAATGCGTTAGGCACACCATTAAGAATGAAAATTTAGCTGTAAAGCGATATTACAACGCTTGAAAGCAAAAATGTATGTTGGTGAAAAACATAAAAGGAAAGTAGAAGGGCCTAATTATAGCAGTACTCAATAGGTTAACGAAAGTGCTAGGCTAGCACTTAAAGTACTCTTAAGGGAAATGGATAGGAGAAAATAACGGAATACCCTTAGAAGAATCCATAAAAATGCTGAAATCACTTAAAAGAGTAGCAATAATATAGGAATAAAATAAACTTCACCCTATTTTTCTCCTAAGCTCACCGTAAACGTTAGCATAGTATTTAAAGACTCCAAGGACAAGAATTATAACTATGAGCAACGTTGGGATAACCACTAGAAGGGCAGTCTCATTTTGTCCTAAGAGTAGTAGGCCAGAGCCCACAAGCGTCGTAACCGATGTTATGTGAAGAAATACTAAAGAAACCGCTAAGGATACGTATAGGTGTATGTGAAAGAGCTTGTTAATGAACTCCCCTCTCTCCCTAGGCGTGAGCTTATCCTTATGAAGAAGCATGGCAAACGCTGGCAATGAGCTTACAAAGGGCACCATACACTCTCCTTACTGTAGCAGCATTAAATATTATTTTAAGGAATTCCTAAAAAGTATAATGATGAAAAGTATAAAGGAAGAATAGGTGAATCAGCTCGACAGGTTGATAGGAGTGATAAAAATAGGAAAGCTCATCATTATAGCGTTAACGCTACTACTTATAGGGGGTAATGCTTTCATAGCTTTAGGAGAGCCAGATAGTCCTATCGAACTCGCTTCTGATGATGTGAAGCTAGACAATATCTTGAAGCACATATATTTTCTCTCTTCTATTGGTAGTAGGTATCCTGGCTATCCTGGCTGCGAGAAAGCGGCAAATTACATTTACAACTACCTAGCTAACGAGCTTGGCTTAAACACGTTTACCTTAAGCTATAGGGCTCTCATACCCTATGACCAAAACTCTACATTGACCATTCTTAGGCCCATTAGGAAAACCTTCAGGGTTTACGCCCTTTCCCCGAACATGGTTGAACTTTGTAGAACTCCTCCTGGAGGAGTAGAGGGTGAGCTCATATATGTTGGCAAGAGCGATATAGAATCCCTTAAGGACATCGGTGGCAAAATAGTTTTAATCGACTACAACTCTGGAGCGAACTGGCTCTACTTGAAAAACTTGGGCGCCAAGGCCGTCATTTTCGTAGAACCCGAGGATACAACAATTTTCGAAGAAGAATGCAAGATAATGGACATTCCAGTGAACTTTCCAAGAGTAATAGTTAAGAGGAAGGATGCAAAGAGCTTATTAAGCCTACTAGAAAAAGAGAGAGTTTTCGTGAAGCTTAACGTAGACGTGTTTTGGAAGGAGGTGGAGCTAAGAAATATTTTCTCAATAATTCCCGGCACTTGTAGCGATTTAGAGAACATAGTTATGATTGCAGCCCACTATGATGCATATTCGGCAGTACCGGCGTTAACTCCCGCCGCTGATAGTGCAAGCGGGGTAGCCACGTTACTAGAATTTGCTAGAGTCTTGAAGAAAAATAGACCTCTAAGAACAGTTATAATAGCCGCGTTTTCGGGCTCTGCGATAGGTATGGCTGGCGCAAGGTACTTCTCCGAGCAAATATTTTATAGGCACTGGGAGAAGCCCCTCGTAATCAACGGGAACAGGGGAAGAGTTTCGCTGAAGGGGACGGACATAAGGCTCATCTTCGTCCTTGACCTATCCTCTGAATCATCCTTCATGGCCCTCTTCGCGCAAGGGGCATTTTACGGCTGGTTTGACTGGGCTCGAGTGGGGGGATTGGAGCCCCTGCTATCATACTTTAAGAAGATAGGGAGCTACGATGATAGGAAATGGATCTACGAGCTTTACGGCAGGAAGTATAGGCTCTACATTCCAGCAATATTCTTTGGTGAACGGAAGGTTATACCGTACACTATTGTGAGTAGGCTTCCAGTAATCCATATGGGCGAAGTCTTTAACCACGCAGGCGTTCTTGCACTAACCTTCTATACAGTAAATAGATTCTGCCAGGGAACGATAGCAGATACCCGTGATAAGGTTAATCCTAGGAACCTCAAGCCACAAACTGAGCTAGTATACCAGTTGATATACACACTTCTTAACGATCCTGACACGCACGTAGACAATATGCTTAAAAGCCTTCTGCACTTCCCTTCAAGGACTGCACCGCGAGGTTTCGCGTTGCTAAGAGGCAGGTTTTGGTACTTCGACGAACCTAGTCTTACCTTAAGGTCGGACTGGAACCAGGTCTTAGACAAAGACGACATTATTGTGGTTTACGTTAGAATGATTAGTCCTGAAGAGGGCTATAGACACTGTTTTATATCAAGGGCAAATGCAACGGGATTCTTCGAAATTCCCGGTTTAAAGCCCTCAGGATGGGCTCTGGGAGCATATCCCTACGAGATAGCAGTTTTCGTCATCGACAATAGGACAGGTCAAATAAAATGGGCTACGGATCAAGGCTCGCTCGGAAAAAGCCTATGGCCTCACGGCACAACGTTCACCTTAAGCAGTATGGAAGAAGCGTCTGGTATGAAAGCGGTTAACCTTGTGTTGTTTAAGTGTGGAGTCCTAACCCTACATGGATGCATGTTCGATCCCGAGTCTCTGCTTCCGCTAAAGCCTGAGGAAGTTAAATTCATAGTTCTTGAGACTACAACCCAAAAGGTTTTAGAGCAATACGGAGTCTGCACTTCCAGACTTCACCGAACGTTATCGCTAATACCTTTCAGAGGGAGCTACGTGTTCTTATGTCAAGACGCCGTCTTCTTCCTCCCTCCAGACATCAAAGTAGACATAGTGCTTGCAGACGTAAGGACTAATGTTATCATAGGAATCCTCAGAAATAAGCGCGTTGGCTTGGGCGAGTATAGGAGCATAAAGCTCTGCCAGCTCGAGTTTGCCAAAAACATTTTAGAAGTATCAAGGAGAATGTTGGAAAATATTAGAGACCAACCAACATTGGCGGGACCTCTCGACCTTGCCGAAGGATACTATGATAGTGCTCTTAGAGAATACAAGAAAGGAGTA
>QMSC01000081.1 GCA_003649515.1 Thermoprotei archaeon
GATCGCGGACAAGCTCACTGGCCAGATCTACGCCGACCTAGACTATCGGTACCACATAAGGCTGAGGACCAATGGACAGGACCTGAAGTGCGAGGAACTCATCTACGAAAAGCACTCCCTGAAGTCAGACAGGGAAGGCGGCCGGAAGCTCATCTTAGAGGGAGCCTTGGACTTTGGGAGGAAGGGAGTCCAGCTGAAGGTGCGGCACAAGTTCTGGGCTCCCGCGGAGGAGCCATACTTCGAGGAGCGGATCGTACTCCGCAACTGCGGCGAGCTACCCTGCTACATCGAGGATATAGAGTTCGGCTTCCGGAAGAGACTCTGTCCGGTGCACGGGCACCTGGAGAATGGCCTAGACAAGTTCCGCCTTGTAGCCGTGCCCTACCGAAAGCAAGTAGACGGCAGGGAGCACGACTACTCTATGACCGATATCCTCAAGGGCCGGTTTCAGAACTCCGACTGGATGAACGACGAGACCGTGCTGGGCCAGAGACTCGTTGATCGCCATAAGCTCCGTTCAGAGGGATGGGCCTGGACGGATGGAAGGAAGGGGCTCCTCATTATCAAGTATAACAACGAGATGATCGAATACTCCATGATCAGAAGGGATCGATATAAGGGCCAAGAGTGCATGCTGTTCGGAGGTGCGAGTTTTGCATTATATAAGGAACCCCGGCCCGCCTCCTTGCTAGAGCCTGAGGAGGAGGTAGCTTTCGGCGTGACCCGGTACCATTTCTTCGAGGGAGGATGGAAGACTGCCTATTATATCTTCCGGGAGTTCATGGACGAAAAAGGGCACGGCCTGCCCGAGGACTACGATCCTCCAGTGAACTGGAACGTGCTTTTCGATATAGGCTGGCACCATTCTGACAGGGAAAAGCTTTTCAGATATTATACACTAGAAAGCCTTTACTACGAAGCCCGTAAAGCCAAGAACCTGGGATGTGAGCTGCTGTACCTCGACCCAGGCTGGGAGGTCTGTGAAGGGACGACACTCTGGGACGAGGAGCGTTTGGGCAAGGTGGAGGACCTGGTGAAGGTCTTAAGGGAGAAATACGGCCTGGAACTGGGTTACCGCACTATAGGCAGGGTCTACCGGGACGAGTTCCCTCACGAATGGTACATCCAGCGCTCGAAAGAGAAAGCCGACTATACCAGGCCTGTGCGGGCCGACGGCCGTCCCATAGGTTTCTGGGAACCCTGCACTCAGTGCGAGGCTTGGTGGCAGGAGAAGTTAAAGAGGATACTGGCCATCACCGAAAAGGGAATCCGGTTCATGATGTTCGACGAATTCGACTGGCGTGGTCCGTGCCACAGTCCCTCCCACGGCCATCCGGTGCCCTCTACTCCCGATGGTCACGTCCGGGCCGTGTACAAGCTGATCGAAGAAGTGCGCAGGCGCTGTCCGGACCTTTTAGTGGAAGCCCACGATCCAGTATGGCCCTGGGGTCCGCGCTACGTGCCGACTTATTACCGCCAGGGGTTCTCTGAGGGAGCATATCAGGAGAACTGGGGGTTCGAGTTCATGTGGGAGCCCCTCAAGGACCTGTTGAGCGGCAGGGCCCTGGTACTCTATTACTATAACCTGGCCTATAACATCCCGCTTTATCTCCATATCACCATGGAAGGGGACAACGATAACTGCTTGGCCTTCTGGTGGTACGCTTCTACGGTGCGGCACTTGGGGATCGGGGGGAAGAAGGGGCTACGTTCGGACCGGGAGAACGAGGCTCGATTTCGGGCTTACAAAAAGGCGATGAGGGAGTATATGAGGTTGAAGGCATTCTACGTCCGGGGAGAGTTCTATGGGATCGACGAGCTGGTCCACGTCCACACGCTTCGGGATAGGGGTCAGGCTGTGCTGAACGCCTTCAACCTGACCGAGGAGCCAAGAGAAATTCTCCTGAGCTTCGAGCTGGAGGAGATCGGGCTGGAAGGTGCCCGGGAGGTGAAGGTGCGGGGAGCAGAATGGGAGAAGAAGGGCTCCCAGCTCACCCTGAGGCTCAAGATCCCTCCCATGAGCCCGTTGCTGGTGGAGATCGAAACTGCATAGAAGTGACCTCCTGTGTCCTTCGGGAGTCTTAACATCATAGTCACCATGGCCTATCAACATCGGCCGGACTCCATGATGGTGATCTACAGAAGTCCCGAGGAGAAAGAGAAGAGGGAAAGCACCTATTTAAAGGTTTGAGATTCACTTGAAAAATTTAGTGGGCCGTTCCAGACTCCTCTGACAATATAATCAGTGAGGTCGGTGTCAATCATCGTTCTTACTCGTCAGGCTTCATCATCGCTATACTTCAATAATTGCATCTAATATAGCTTTAGCGGTTTTATCTGCTAGCTCGCCTACAGTGTCGGCTTTCATCGCCTCTCCTGTAGCTAGATTATCTATCACCATCAGCGCCGCACCCGCCTTGAAGCCCTTCAATCTCGCAAGGGTAAATAGGGTTGCGCACTCCATTTCAACTGCTATAGCATTTAGGCCGCTCCACTTCTTGGAATACTCCTCTTCCGCATGAAAAGCGTCGCTTGATGCAGCCAATCCTCGAAATACTTTGAATCCGTGACCTTCAAGCTTTTCCTCGAGCTTTAGGACTACTTCAGGATCCGCCACAGCCGGGTAGCAACACCCCTGGGTATACATTCCGATAGTTCCTCCAGGCTCGTACAGTGCGCCTATGGGAACCACTACGCTACCGAGCTCTATGTAATCCTTCAGACCTCCACAAGTCCCCAATCTTACCATTATCCGGGCGCCTAGCATGAGGAGCTCCTCAAAGACTATTGCCGCTGATGGAGCCCCTATACCGTGCGTCGCAATGCTCACGTCAATGCCCTTGTACTTGCCAGTGTATACGAGATAGCCCCTGTGCTCGTTTACGAGCTTAGGTTCCTCTAGAAGTTTTGATATTCTGGAAACTCTAAGCGGATCTCCGGCCACAATAACTCTTTCAGCGACGTCTTCAGGCTTTGCTAGAATATGCCAAGGCTTTTTCGCCAAAACGTGTTTTGATTCGCGCATGAATAAAATATGTTCTCCAAGCCCTATTACCCTTTTGTTACATGCGAGGTTAGGGAGGTAGGATCTCCACCCTAAAGGTTAGATTAAAATTCAAAGGAGACTAACTTAAATTGGGTAGAACTTTGGAGAAGGGCAAGTTCACTTTGGGAAGATTTCAGGTAATGGCTCTCTTACAGGCGGCAAGGTACTACATATTAACGGGAGATATTAGCAAAGCTAAGTCATTTGGCTTAAACCGAGCAATATTTTATGCTTGGGCAAAGCACTATGGGAGATTTAAGCCCCCTGTTGAGAGGGTGCCTGTTGTACCCGGAAAAGAAGTAGTAAAGGTTAGAGATGGAGGAAAAGTAATGGTGTATGTAGGAAACGAAGGCGCGTTCGTTTCCCCTAGAGGATGGTTCATGATAGGTGATAAAGAGCAATTACCGGAGGACTACGACCGACAGGTAGCTGAGAGAGTGAGTAGCATCACTTCCTATGAAAAAGCCTGGAAGGCAGCAATCGAATACGTTAAAAGCTTCAGCAAAAGCGTTTTATTGGATCAGCAGAAATTCTTCGAGAAGGTGTATAAACCCGTTAGAGATAATTTTCACGAGATCATCGAGCGCTTAGAGAAGAGGAAAGGTTCACTAGATCAGTTCCTTTCCTAGCGGATTAAAAGCTAGTCCAACCCTCTAATTACATGTCAACTTATAACGAGACGAATCTCTCGACTATTTCCCTGTTTAGTACTTCAGGGTGGAAAGCTACCCCATAAAAGTCTTTACCGAGCACCTTAAACGCACATATCTCACCGTTTTGCACCGCCAGCATTTTAAGCTTATCA
This sequence comes from Thermoprotei archaeon, assembly GCA_003649515.1. Taxonomy (GTDB): domain Archaea; phylum Thermoproteota; class Thermoprotei; order Thermofilales; family B20-G17; genus B14-G17. The sequence goes on from QMSC01000081.1 coordinate 3,852, forward strand.
TTTGTCCTCGATAATGCGTAGATGTGGAGAAAGTAAGCGTAAAATTCATTCTTAGGCATTAGGGGGTTCTCTTCGATAACCCTAACTTTATGAATCCCTATCTTCTCTACCTCCTCGAGCCGGTTTTCGTAGAGCAGGGCGAGTATTTGATAACCTGCACATATTCCTAGGACTTTCCCAGCGTAGTTCAATAGAGGCTTAAAGACATCAACGTAGTTTAGATAATCGAAGTCCCTCAGAGCCGTCCCACAAACGATGATCTTAGAGTACTCATCGAAGTCTATTTTCTCGTGATACCTCTTAATATGAAAGCTATAGCCGCAACTCTCAACGATCTCAGTTATTGGCCTAACGAACTCCTCCTCGCTGAAAGGTACTTTACAGGTCGAGATCACGAGGATCATTTATCGATCAGCTCCGCTCTTTTGATCACCAGTGTTGCGTCGTAATCCTCTCCCCTGATCTCGTACTCGAGTATTTTCACCCTTTTCTTGAACAGAGGCATGTCGAGAACGAACGTCTCGTACTCTCCGCCTTCACCCGAAGGGTTTACGTAGTACCTTATTTTCTTGAAGAATTCTACTGCTCGTTCGTCTACCCTCTTACCCAGCAAATCCTTCTTCAGCGGATAGCCTGCTACCCTCGTGAAAATTGCCTCGAAATTGTGATCTAAAAGCTCCTTAAGGAGGGAGATCTCGTCTCTGAGCCACAGGGGATTAAAGCACCACAACCCCAAGTCCCAACAAACTTTTTGGAATCGCGACGCTTGATAAGTTGACCTTATGGCTCCTGTCACAACTCCGTCGATACCGTACTCCTCTCTCGCTCCCTTCAGAGCCTTGTAAAGGGCTTTGAGATTGCTCTCCTCGTCATCTAGACACGCTTCTGTAATAAGCGGGAGATTGAGGGCTTCAGCCTGCAATTTAACTAACTGGGTGTTTGGATAGTGAAAGAGGTAACACTCCTCCGATCTAGGAAAGAGGGTTATTAGGCAGGCAACTTCGAATACTTTCCAAGCTTTAAAGAGAGCTAGGTTTGAATCCTTCCCGCCTGAGTATAGGACGCAGACTCTCATGAAACAGTGCTCACCTTAATTTCGCGTTCCTCTAAAATATTTTATCAACCTCTCATTGTTGAACCTTATTGTTCAGCGCTCAGCTGACTAAAACGCGGTTCATAAGTAGCTTATTAAGTAGGCTCTGATCCCTCCTTAGTCTTTAGCGCCGATTTCTCCAGCGCCCTCTCAACAATCCTCACTATCTCCCCATGAACCTCCTTGATGCTCCTATTGGTGTTCACTATAAATCCGCTGTACTCTTCCAGTATCTTTAAGTAATTGCTCCTAACTCTGTGAAGCCGTTTAATGTCCTCAAATAACTCGAAGCCGAACCTGCCCCTCTTAATTCTCCTTATCGCGATCTCGGGCTCCAAGTCTAATAGTATCAACATATCGGCTTTAGGAAACTTGCTGTTTATGCGCTTAAGCCATTCGTAGTCGCAGCTTAACGAACCATAGGCGAAACTCGAATACATGTAACGATCGCTAATAACCACCTTACCCTCCTTTAGAGCGGGAACTATATAGTGTTCTACGTGGTGGCTCCTATCGGCCGCGAACAGTAATTGAAGCGTTTGGGGATCCGTCCTCCACTCCCCCCGTAGAGCTGCTTTTATCAAACCGCCTATAAGGCCATCTGTGGGCTCCTTAGTTAAAACCACTTCGAAGCCCTTCTTCTCAAGGTAGTCTTGTAGGAGAGCCGCATGTGTTGAAAGTCCGGCGCCGTCTATTCCCTCAAAGACTATGAAAAGTCCGTTGTACAACAATCTCCCCCATTTTATGATTTAGAGCCTATCTTAGAAATTTACGTTTAAGACAGATAAAAATTCAGCGAGCTTGATTTAGGGTATTGTAAAAGAGTTTTAAGTTCGCTCTCACCATTTTAACTGATTAAAGTATGGCAGGAATCGAGATCGGCTTTTGGGTCGGTTGGCGAACTTTGGTAGACCTCGGTGCTAGAAGAGTTGCCAAGGAGTTATGGGAGACAGGTGCCGATCGAGCATCCATCTTCGTGGTTGCCGAGGGAAAGGTGTTCTTTGATCCTCAGGCAGAGCTCTATGCCCAATGCCTCCTTAAGCCAGTTAAGGGTTGCGAAAAGGATCTCCTCAGGGAGTTCATTAAGGAGGCAAAAGAAGTGGGGTTAAAGGTCGCTGCAACCATTGTCTGCACGGTAGATCCCCTACATGCCAAGGAGCATCCTGAGGTTAGGGTAAGGGACGTTTACGGGAACTCGCATGGATATGCTCTATGCCC
>QMSC01000082.1 GCA_003649515.1 Thermoprotei archaeon
GTTAAGGAGCAATAGGACGAGGAGCGTTTTAGAAAAGTTGTCTGAAACCCCTTTTATCGAGAAGCGCATGGGAGCCTTATACTTCAAAGGCGAAGAGATGGTAAACTCCTATAATCTTAAGAAGGTTTTCGGCTTGTCCGAATCCTTTGAAATACCTCCCCTAGCGCTATCAAGGTCCGATGGGACAACTCTTTACACCGTCAGGGATATCGCTTACAGTATCTGGAAATTTGAGGAATGTAACGTAGATAAGGTTATAAATGTTGTAGGAGTGGACCAGAAAATACCTCAGTTGTACCTTAAGCTTGCCTTATGGCTACTAGGCTATAAGAAAGAAGCCGAGAACTTACATCACTTTGCCTACGAAATGGTTAGGCTACAGGGTGTGAGGATGTCAAGCCGTAGGGGGGTTATGGTCACTGCTGATGAACTGATAAACGAGGCAATTGCTAGAGCCTTAGAAGAGGTGAATAAGAGGAATCCTAAGTTAGAGGATGAAGAGAAGCGAAGAGTTGCTGAACGTGTTGGAATAGGCGCGCTGAAATACCTTCTCCTATCAACGTCGCCGTCTAAAACTATAGTTTTCAGCTGGGAAAGAGCATTCGACCTAAATCAAAACAGCGGACCCTTTATACAATACGCGTACGTAAGAGCGTCCAGCATTCTTCGAAAAGCACATAAAATACCTTCGATTATCGAAAAGGATAGTTTAGTTTTTGAGGACGTTCTTGAAAGAAGTCTATTAAAAATGATAGGAGAATTTCCACAAGTAGTAGTTGAGGCGTCTGAAAACATGAGACCGGATATGATCGCTAGCTACGCCAACGAACTCGCAAAGCTATTCAATTTATTTTACGAAAAGTGTCCTGTACTTAAGGCCAGCGGTCCACATTACCATACTAGGCTACTGTTAGTTCACGCTACTAGTATAGTCCTGAAAAACTCCCTTGAGATGTTGGGAATAGACGTGCCTCGTAAAATGTAATACTACCCGGGTAGAAAAGCTTTAAAATAATCTCATATCAAATAACTACGATAAGGAAGCGGGGGTGCCCGAGCCAGGTCAAAGGGGCGGGACTGAGGCTCCCGTGGCGTAGGCCTGCGCGGGTTCAAATCCCGCCCCCCGCATGATAAATTTTATTACCTTTTTATTCGAAAAAGATAAAATGTAGAGTTCCCTTAGTAGAGAACTGGGCCCGTCGTCTAGTGGTTAGGATAGCGTTCCAGCGCCCTAAGGCCGCCCTTACGAGGCGGAGGTCCGGGGTTCGAACCCCCGCGGGCCCATCTCAAGTAATCTCTGAATTCTGGGTTCAAGAAAGGAATATTAATATACCTCAAAAGTAAGTCTAGATGGAGCTTGCTAAGGTGTCGAAAAGGGGAGGATTACAGTGGTGACAGTATACGATGTACCTGCGGATCGCTTCATAAAAGCTTTAGCTGAGTATCTAAAGGAACATGTACCTGAGATAAAGCCTCCAGAATGGGCTTTCTTCGCGAAGACAGGTCCTCATGCAGAGCGAATTCCAGAAAACCCGGATTGGTGGTATATACGTGCAGCATCGATTATGAGAAAACTCTACATGCGAGGTCGCCCTGTAGGCATAGAGCGACTGAGAACAGCATACGGTGGAAGAGCGGACTTGGGTATGGCGCGCAAACACTTCAAGAAAGGTGGAGGGTCTAACATACGGAAAATTCTACAACAGCTTGAGGCAGCTGGTCTTGTAATGAAGGTTGACGGGCAGGGCAGGACTTTAACACCTCTGGGCAGATCGTTAATGGATCGAGTAGCCACTCGAGTCTTTAAAGAAGTTGTGAGAGAGATGCCGGAACTCAAGAAATACGGCTTCCCTCAGTGAGCTTCAAGCCTATAGCCATAAATAGTTGAAATAGGAGGTTGATACTGTATGGAAAGCGAATATTACGAGTATGATGAAGAGGAAGAGCTAATTAAGAGGAAGAAGTTACTGCAATATCAAAAGGCTTTAGAAGAAAGGGCACGGCTCGAGGAAGAAAAAAGAAGATTGGAGATGGAAAGAGAGGCGATTTTAAGATCGATACTAACTCCCGCCGCTAGGCAGAGGCTTTCTAATTTAAGGCTAGTGAAGCCGGAGCTTGCTGAAAGTCTCGCAGTACAGCTAATACAGCTTGTTCAAGCCGGGCGTTTGCGCCCACCGATAACTGACGATACACTTAAAAAAATCTTAATCGAATTGGATAGGCGCAGTAGAAGAGAAATAAAGTTCAGATTCATGCGCGGATAGGTGATATCAATGGCACGTGCAAAGCCCTTGGGTAAGAAGCTACGGCTCGCAAGCGCGCTTAAGTCTAATAGAGCAGTGCCGTTATGGGTTGTTATAAAAACTATGGGACGTGTAAGAAGGCATCCTAGAAGGAGACATTGGAGAAGAAGTAGGCTTAAAGCTTAAGGGGATGATATGAATGAGTAGCTCCGAAGTTTTGGAAGGAGAGGAAATACGCGAGTATACGATACCTCTTAAAAAGGCTTATTACGTTCCCAGGTCCAAACGGGCTAGCAGAGCTATAAGGATCATAAGGGATTTCTTACGACGTCACCTCAAAATTGAGACTGTAAAGATATCGAATGAAGTAAATGAATATATTTGGAGCAGGAATCGAGAAAAACCTCCTCGCTACATTACCATTAAGGTGAAAGTAGATAGGGAGGAGAGCGTTGCAGAAGTGTTTTTAGCTTAAAGCAAGGTGCAACTAAGTGAACTTGGAGAAAATCAGAGTTTATGGTAGCTCAAGTATAGGAGTTTTCCTGTACGCTAGCGATATACTGGCGTTGGCACCACCTGATGTTCATGCTAAAGTAATCAGAGCGATTAAAGAAAACCTGCAGGTGCATGTAATACCCTGCAAGATCTACGATTCTAACCTTATAGGAATCTTTGCTACCGGTAATTCTAATGGGATAGCGCTGCCTTACTGTGCTTCTGACGAGGAGATAAATGCTATTAAAAAGGCTCTACGAGAGGCTCTTAACAGGGATTTAATTGTAGAAAGGTTGCAGAGTAAAATGACTGCACTAGGAAATCTCGTTCTAGCTAACGATCGTTTTGCTATAGCCAGTCCTCTATTGAATAGGAAGGCAGTAAGAGCTCTAGAGGACATTTTAAACGTTGAAGTTGAGGTTAAGGAAGTAGCTGGAAGCCCACTTGTGGGCGCTATAGCAGTAGCCACCAATAAAGGACTGCTAGTTCACCCGGTAGCTACGGATGAGGAAGTCGAGGAACTTGGGCGATTGTTTAAAGTGAACGCAAATGTAGGCACCGTTAATAGAGGAAGTCCCTATATAAGAGCTGGCCTCATAATTAATGATAAGGGGGCTTTGGTAGGAGAAGATACTACAGGTCCCGAGCTTTTGAGGATACAGTCAGTTTTCTTCTAAGGTTTAACGCGCTCAAATTTATCCTTAGACTTAAAGAGAGAGCGTGTTGCATCAATTCCCATTTTTGAGGTGAGCAGTGTTTCCTGATCAGCGGAGGGATCCAGGCTTGAGCCTCGAACGTTATTTATAATTATAAGGTCTTTTGATGCTTGAAAGCGTGTGGCTAGAGCCCACTCTACCTCCATAGGGTTTTCTACATCAATGTCTTCGTCAACAACTATTACGAGCTTTAATGATGGGTGGGCTGCGAAGGCTGCTAGTATTGCATTCTTAGCGTCTCCTTCACTCTGTTTCTTTAAGGATATAACGCAGTGAAGCCAACCACACCCCCCTTTCGTGAGCCTTACAGCCTTAACTCGAGGGACAACACGACGTACTGTATCCCATATTCTCGCCTCCCGTTCAAATCCCATAAGTAGCCTATGTTCAGAACCTGAGGGAAGCAAGGCTTCGTACCAAGCGTTTTCTCTTAGATAGACTTTTTCCACCTCTACTACAGGTTGCTTTCTGACAATATCGTAAGTGCCTGTTATGTCTACAAAAGGCCCTTCATTGTGAAATGTTTCACGCAGAATGCGCCCTTGAATTACTATTTCGGTCATTCGTGGGACTATTATTCCGTTAGGTGAGCGGAAGCCTTCTAGGCTCCCTTCCAGTATTCTATTAGCAACTTCTAGTTCGAAAATTCCATAGGGTGGAGACGCAGCAGCCGCTATCATAACCGTGGGCGAGACTCCTAGAACTATTGCTATTTCGAGATCCTTCCCCTTATCCCAAGCTTTTCGCATCATTGTATAAAGGTGACGGGGAACCACTCTAATTACTAAATGTTGGGGGTCTATTACCTGTAGCCTATGGAAGGAGGCGTTGTAAATATCTTCATCTACGTCCTTTGCAACTACTATGCCCGAGGTAATGTAGGGTCCACCGTCAGCGCTAAAGTGCTTTAAAATCGGTAGGGCTCTAAGGTCTTTTGCGGAACATTCAAGGAAGGGGGCATCATCCTTTTCCCTTAAAGTTAACGGATTCCTTGAAGCCTCTAAAAGTCGGGTATACGCTTCAGCGTTACTCTTCGACTTCAAAGCGAAGAGAAGCCTACTTCTTCTAGCTAGGACATTCGCTACTACAGGCAGTTTGTAATTCTTTACTCTTTTAAAAAACAGTATATCGCCCTCGTCGTTGTAAAAGATCTCACGTGCAATTTCGAGGTTTGTAGAAAGTTGTGTCTCATAATACTTCACTTCTCCCCTTTCATCGTAATACTTAGTGAAGGATCTTAGGTCTTCATACATGTTAAAACCCTCATTTTATGTATAGTCACAGTACTAATTCCTTAAACTTTTGAGTTTCGTTGAGGTTTTCATCTAGTCTCATGAGGCCCACAGCCATCATCGACACTTTTTCATCAACCGGAGTAAGCACTTTAATCACGTTTCTTGTAAAATCGAGTTCCATTAGAACTCCAAGACCCTTTAAAAGACCCTTTTCATCTAGAAGACCTACAATCAGTCCTCTCTCTAACCCCTTTCTAATGACCTTTACTCTTCTACCTTCAAATGCTTCCCTGATCTCTTCTAACTCTTTCTCTGCTAGCCTAAGGTTTCTGTCAACGAAAATTATTAATTCATGTGGGGTCTTCCCACCCCATCTAACGTAGTTCATCTTATCTCCTAGAATATTTCTTAGCAGGCTTTCCTCAGACTTTGATAAGGGTGTGGACGCGCCAATAGACGTGTATATAAGACTTATTCTATCGAGGTAGTATGTCCTTATTCTACCTTCTACGAGGTATTTACGATACATTCCTTGACGAATTATTCTCCTCTCCTCTAGGCTTCTTCTTCTAGTGCCTGGTAGTGGTATTAGGCGAATGATCTCTATTGCTGGATTTAGCTCAAAAGGCTTTATTATGGATTCGAGCTCTCCCTTCTTCTCTATAGCTACAATGACGTTGGGCCTAAGTAACATTATCATTCCAGCTTTAAGCTCTATTGCCTCCCAATCGTCTATCCAGCCATCAGTATTGATTATAATGATGTCGGGATTAAGCGAGCATGCTTCTTCGTGTAGGAGCTTCACTCCCATCAATACTCTATGTATGAGCCCCTCAGGGCTTGTGGACCCAACGAAAAATCCCGTAGTCATTTTTGCCTTAGAGAGGGAGGGTATCGGTCGCTTGAGGAGAGTCATGGAAATTGTTGTGGGCGCACCTATCTCTGACTGTCCTAAATCAGTATCTATTAAGACTGTCTTGAAGCCGCTTAATAATGCATTATTTAACAAATAGTTAGAAAAGGCGCTTTTCCCGCTATCAACATCTCCTAAAACTAGTACTGTTAAGGGTTTAGGTCTAGACAGGACTCTTCGGGTAACTTCTCTCCAGTCATAAGGTACGCTTTCTTCCTTGATTTCCTCAACCTTTCCTCCATCACCGAGGGAAAGCTCAATTATAGAGTTTTCAAGGACGTTTACTATAATGCTTTTTGCTACTGGTATCGATAACCTATCCCTTCTTCTCACCTTACTGCCCAGGACCTCAATATCTCCGTCGATAAGCGCTAGCGAAGCCGGACCTACTATTTTTAGCTTCGTGCCCCGAGTGAATTTCATCCTCAAATTCGCATCACCAGTAGCCGTTTTCGAACAGTTTTCAAATAAACAACTTAACTAGGACATATATTTTGCTATGTGTTTTATATAATATTCTACTTCCCAGAAACGGTGACTATAATTTTTCTAAC
>QMSC01000083.1 GCA_003649515.1 Thermoprotei archaeon
AAAGATGTTTCCAATGGCCAAAACGTTGACCCTCGGCATAGACGTGTTTCCTCCACCTAGGATAGCCGAGGGCCTCAGATACGCCGCTGGAGGTTCGCCTCAAGTATGTTTGCTCGTTCACAAGGGAGTGATAAAAGCAACATACTATGATGATGAAAAGCCCATCGCCGAGGCGGCAAAGTTGGTTCTCGAAACAGAGGGGTTCCTCCCAGCACCGGAGTCAGCGTACGCAGTCAAGGCTGGAATAGATGAGGCGTTGAAGTGTAAGAAGACCGGAGAGGAGAAGGTTATAGCCATAAACATTAGTGGGCACGGATATCTGGACTTCCCAGGCTACAGAAAGCTACTTCCAGAATTATAGATTGATACATCACTTAACCTAACCTTTTTTTAACAAGTACATTTGATTTGATGGGAGTATGAAGAAGCTGGGTTTTGTCGTTAATCCCATAGCTGGAATGGGGGGCTCGGTCGGGCTGAAGGGGACCGACGGCGAGGAAATTCTGCGGAAGGCTATAGAGTTGGGGGCAACGCCTGTCGCCCCTGGCCGTGCGGTTGATTTTTTAAAGAATTTGAAGCCCGCGGAGGAGATCCATCTAATCACTTACCCCATGGAGATGGGGGAGTATGAGGCTAAAGAGGCGGGTTTTAGACCAACTGTGATAGGAAAGATTTCGAAGCCGACTACAGCATCGGATACAAAGCGAGCGGTTAGAGAAATGTGCGAGCTGGGTGTCGACTTGCTCGTCTTCTGCGGTGGAGACGGCACAGCCAGAGATGTTCTCGACGCGATAAAGCCTGGAACACCATCGTTGGGTGTGCCCGCGGGGGTCAAGATGTACTCTGCAGTCTTTGCAAGGACGCCGGAAATAGCTGCTCATGTCGCAATCCGCTACCTAAAGGGTGAATTGCCATTAAAGGAAGCAGAAGTTGCAGATATCGATGAAGAAGCCTTCAGAGCTGGAAGACTTTCAGCAAAAATCTATGGTTATATGCTCATACCCTATGAACCTAAGCTCGTACAGAGCTCTAAAATACCAACACCATCCTCAGAAAGCGAGCTGAAGAATCAAATGGATATAGCTAGGTGGGTCGTCGAGAATATGGATGAGGATGTGATTTACATACTTGGGCCTGGTACCACGGTTGCCGTAATAGCAAAAGTTCTTAACATAGACAAGACGATATTAGGCGTTGATTTGGTTAAAGGACGAAAATTACTTTTAAAAGATGCCAACGAAAAACAAATCTTAGATGCTGTAAGAGGACGAAAAGCGAAGATAATTCTTTCACCCCTGGGTGGGTTGGGCTCCCTGCTGGGCAGAGGGAACCAGCAGATAAGCCCCAAAGTGATCAAGGCGGTTGGGAAGGAAAACATCATAGTGGTGGCAACGAAACGTAAGCTACGGGAACTGCCGTTCGGCTGCCTCTGGGTTGATACAGGGGATAAGGAGCTCGATGACGAATTCCACGGCTACATGCGTGTCATAGTGGGGTACGGTGAGGAGGAGCTCATTAAAGTCATGTAGATGATTTCAATTTAGACAACTTCACAGTCAGTTCGATAATCCTCCAAACATTCGTTTCACTCTTTAGCATAAGGTAAGCACAATGCCTACAAAAAATGTTTCCATCTATAACAACATATTCTCCTTCATCAACTTCTCTTTGACAATTAATTACCGAACACCTCTTTTTAATGATGTCACCCCCTATTTATCTTTATTGATATTTCAACGATATACCTCTTCAACCTCCCTATACCACGGTTTCTTATCACCTATTCTCGCTCTAAGCTTCCACTTCATGCTTTTTGGAGTTTCTTCAACACGCTTAAGTATGTAATCGACTTTAGCAATAACATCTGATCTATCCTCATCAGTTAACCCTTTAAAGAACTTAACGTACTGCTTAACTTTATTCAGGTTCATCGTACACGTTCTCCAGAGCCCCCAATCGTTTGAGAGTAGTTTAGCGAAGTAGCCAACGTTTATCATCTCTTTGTCCCCATCACCTACATCATGCTCTCTCAAAAGCACTATCACATCTATCAGGTCCTTCTCATTTATCTTAACTATCTGCAACTTCTCTAAAAGCATGTCAACAAGCGATATGGTTGGGTAATCGATTTCAAGTCTTCCTTTAAAGTTTATGTCATGGCACATCTCCAACTTGTCGAAGAAAACGTCTGAATGTATTCCGTATTCCTTACAGTAAAATATCCGCCTTTTTGCTCCATATAGCACTCTTACAGTTACATCCTCCTCCCATCCTAGGTCGCTGAACAACTTTTCCACCTTTTTGCAGTACTTCCTGTAAGACACGAAATCTATATCCGACAAGACTCTCCCAGCCGTGTAGAACAAGTGTTTAAATTTACTACAGTGTGTTCTAAAAGCGATGGCGCCGATGAGCCTAAGTATTATTCCCCTTCTATCGGCCTCTTCCATTATTTGATCTCTTAACTTGAAGAACAGTTTTTCCTGTTCGATCATTTCCGAAAGTTTCTTCTCTTCAATCATTCCCGGGTCATCCCTCAACTTTCCAGTACCTCTCGACAACGCCGTTCGATATATCTATTATGAAGCCTCTAAGCAGACCTTTCTCGTACTCTGACCCTGGGTTAACGACTATCGTCCTCCCGAGCTTTTGAGCGGCTGATGATTCGTGGATGTGGCCGTGCAACCCGAGCACGGGTTGATACTTCTCTATGGCTTTCCTTACGGCCTTGCTCCCGGCGTGCATGGTGACTATCTCTCCGCCGGCTATCACGGGTTTTAAGTTCTTGTCTAGTTTTGGGCATACGTCCAGCATCGTGTTGTACGGAGGACAGTGGAAATTGAAGATCGCCCTCTGGGGGTCTGAAAGCTTATTGACCTTTTCCTCAATCATTTTCTTGAGCTCTTTCTCGCTCGCTTCTCGGGGGGTGTTCCAGGGCGTTGGGTTAACGTATTCCATGCTTATCATTTCCAGGCCAGCCACCTCAACTACCTTGTCAAGGGGCCATATTATCCCGTCAGATTCGTAAGACTTTATGACTGGATCTATTACCTTTTCATCATCGTTTCCAGGCATCATCAGAACACCTATCTTATTTGGGTCTACTCTTTGCAGTAGCATGTCAACCCATTCGGCTATCCTTTCTTCCATAAGCTTGTTCATGAGCTCCATAACCTTGGATTGATCCATCTGCAACTCTTGAATCGTCTGTTTATCACAGACTAGCGGATAGGGGCCTGCGGCAGATATTCTTTCCTTCATCTTCTCTACTTCGGATTGTGAGCGTAGCTCCCACTTCCTTCCCATGTGGAAGCAGTAGTAGGTTCCATCTCCCCTATCGACTATCGGTATTATGGCTTTCCCTGTAAGGTCTCCGCAGAGCATCAGGAAGTCGGCCTTGTAGAACTCTGGAGCCCTTATCCACTTCTTCCAAGTTGCTGTACTTCCATGCACGTCAACAGCGAAGAATATCCTCATGGCCGCTCATAAAAAGGGGGAGGGAGAGTTATTTAAGGGTTACGGAGGAATCTCGGCGTATATCTTGCTGATATCTATGCCCTTTTTCACGTTCTTGTTCTGCTGCCATAGGTATATTATTACGCCGATGCCGAACAAGGCTATTGCGAAGTACGCCATGGGAAGGGTTAGCTCCATCCCTGAGAGGAAGAGCATGAACCATCCGTAGCAGAACACCCACGTCCCCAGCGCTGCTGTCGAAACCCTTCCACCCATAGGAATCAAGTGGAGTAGATCTTCTCTGATGAAGGGCAAAGCGGCGGTGGCTAGTCCGAAAAGCATTATTGGAACAGCGTTAACGGCCAGCAGAACGCCCATAACAGCTGCTACCGGGCTGTGGAACATGTAGGCTGAGGCTATCCCCACTATCGTCGTTATAATTATAGACCACGTCGGTGCTCCGAACCTGTTCACGTCTGAAAGTTTCTCCGGCAACGCTCTGTCAAAGCTCATGGCGAAGAGGCACCTCGATGCGCCGAGCATGATTACGAAAACCGAGTTCACAGGCCACAGTGCCATCAACAGCGATAGCGCTATCCCCACACCTTTCGGCATAACTGAAATCACGTAGAACGGTATGGAAGGCTTGATCGCAGGCATGATGCCCTCCAAAATTTCTGGGTGCGTTGCCGCAAAGCTATAGCATCCAACGAACTCCCCGTACGCGTAGTAGACCGCTCCAACTGTCAGAAGGTAGACAGTCATCACGATAAGTGTTCCAACCACAAAGCTGAGGGCTATTTTCTTCCCCATAGTCTTCATCTCTCCGCCAAGGAATGATATACCCTCCGGGCCGTGGTACGCCCAGAGGACTGCTAGAAGAGCGGATACTGTTGCTTCCCAAGAGAACTCTGGGGTGGTCCATCCTGCCTCATGTGCGGCGTCGATCACCCCCTGAAAGGCTCCTGCCCCCCATGTTGCGTCGAAATGCGCCTTTACAAACGCTGGACCGACTGCCACGAGGTAGATTCCTGATATAATGAAGGCTGCGAAGGGCAAGACTACGAGTATTAACAGCAGAGTTTTTGTAGCCTTTATCCCGAACAGAGACACTATGACACCTATGATTATCAGAAGAACAGCGAATCCGAACATGCCCCACGTGGATAGTAGAATTTGACCTGCGCCGGTTAGGCCAGCGACCATACATGTGGTACCAATAGCTATTATAGCGACATTAGCCACTATCCCTAGGACTATGGCAAGGGTTACGAACATAGCCCATCCAGCGAACGCCCCGATAGCGGGTCCTAAGACCCTACTCGTGGGTACGTATATCCCCCCGGATCTAGGTGCCGCCGCCGTCATCAGCCCAACAGTGAACATACAGACAAGTACAATTAGACCTCCTATGACGTACGCCAGCGGGATATTTGCCCCAGGGAATGCAGTCGGTGCCTCAACAGCGAAGTAGAGCACTCCTGCTCCTATGGTTATCGCTACGCAGAGCGTTGTGATGTCAAGCATTCCCAGCTCCCTTATAAGCCCAGAAGCCCTCCTGACAAATAGTATCGGCTTCTCCTCCTCGGCCATGGCCACTTCCCGAATATATTGTTTATGTATCAGAAGAATAAATAAATTTAAGGTTTTTGGGGCTTCCATGGACAGTGTTAGCCGGCGGGTCTATCTGCATAACAGATTGTGCAACCATGTGTATAATCGACCTTAACCACTGGTTGGGTAGAATAAGGCGGACATGTACGACTTCATAGAGGACATCCTCAGGAGCAGGGGCTACCTCGTGGACAGAGACCTTCTGAAGAGGGCCATAAAGCATCCTCACAGAACCGTCTGGAGCGAAGAGGAGAGGCGTAAGACGATAAGAGAGACCTTCTTGGAGATGCGAGAAGGGAGTTAAATGGAGTTTAATTACCTTCCAGCCGCCGAGGAAAACCTTTTAAGAAAACCCCGTCTCTCTTATAAGAGACCTACCCGGTGAAAGGGGTTGTGGACCCAGCTGCTCACAAACATCGCACTGATATTCGGACTGTCGTTGGTAGTTGTCCTCATTTTCTATGGAATAGGTGAAAAGATAGCTCCTAAGGGGACGAAAGTCTTCGGGAAGCTCGCCCCATACGCCTGCGGTGAGGACCTACCACCGGTCAAGCTTCAGGTGGATGTCGAGAGGTTCTTCACGTACATCGTGTACTTCGTAGTGTTCGACATACTGGCGGTCATAATGGCCACGTCATTCGTCTCTCCGGGGGTATACCCGTCTCTGTTCGCGGTCATAACGTTGGTGTCCGTCGCCTTCCTACTGCTGGCCGTCAGGGGGTGATGCGATGGGGGTGTTGACGTGGGCTAGGACGAGGAGTCCCTGGCTCCTACACTTCAACGCGGGGGCCTGCAACGCTTGCGACATAGAAGTTTTGGCGGCTCTCACACCCAGGTTCGACCTGGAGAGGTTCGGGGCGATCCTGAAGGGGAGCCCAAGGCATGCGGATGTCCTAGTCGTCACGGGCTCGGTTACGAGGCAGGTTAAGGACCGGTTGGTCAGGATATACGAGCAGATGCCCGAGCCCAAGTTCGTGGTGGCCGTAGGCTCGTGCGCCTGTGCTGGAGGGGATTTCCAGAGGTGCTACACCGTGTATGAGGGTGTGGACAAGATAGTCCACGTGGACGCCTA
>QMSC01000084.1 GCA_003649515.1 Thermoprotei archaeon
ACTCTCCAGATCATTTCCACACGCTCACCCACCGTGAAAGGATTTCGGAGGCTATGCGAGTATTGAGCGCTACCTATGCAAATTATGACTTCGTCTTCTCTTTCTAAAATCCACCTTAAAGCCTTAAGATGGCCTAGGTGAAATGGTTGGAACCTGCCTACAAATAGACCTCTACCCATATTCACCTACCCTCTAAGACGTTGATGAGTGCTAACAATGTTTTCACTACTTCCATTAGCGAGCTAACTGATATATAAGAACTTAAATCTAGGGGCGTGTTTGCAAAGTACGAGGGTGCTTCAGTTAAATACAAGATGTTCTCAGTCGAAAAGCGCTTAGAATACCATGGCTTTTTCTCGCTTATGAGCACATAGTAACCAGTGGACTGAAGAATACTAATGATCTTCACTTGCTCCTTCTTGAATCCCTGTATAACGGCTATTCGCCTACCATATAGACTTCCTACTCTATCTACGATAATTACTCCTTGATAGTTCACGTCCTTAAGCACGTCCTCTAGTATCATTCCATTCTTCCTCATCTTAATAGGGAGGAACAGGAATAGGTACGTGTTTAAAAGTGTTCGAAAGTTGAGTATTCGAGCCACTTCCAGTAAAACTGTCGTGCCACTAGCGTTTTCGTGAGCCCCTGGAGAGTACAGCATCGAGTCGTAATGTGCAAAAAGCAGGTATGTTTTATCTCCTCTTCCCTGCAGAGTATAGGAAATGCCCTTTGCTTCAGAAACCGTGCTTCCCCCCTCTACGCCAAGGAGAAGGGAGTCTCTAGAGCGAATTAATTCTAGACCTTCTTCAAGAGATATAGCGACTGCAGGAAGTGTTACGTTCTCTTTAACAATGCTCTCTTTAATGAGGTTCCCAGGCACTTTTGTGATAAAGACAGTTCCTAGGGCACGATTTTTCTCAAGTCTTCGTAAAATGTTATTCCTATAGCAGTACGATGTCAGCACTAGGGCTATCTTATTCTCGATTTCCCTCGGTATAGGCTCCTTTTCAGGGTATCTGACAAAAACAGTCTTACCGGCAACATTACCATTTCCTGAGAAAGCGAGAGGCAAGTGTATGATTTCACGTCCAGTCTTCTCTGAGTATAGCTGCGAGAAGGAACAGAACCAGTACTGGGTTTTCCAAGAAAAGTTTCTAGTTTCCCCTGCTTTTAAGTAATCTCTAAGGAGTGACTCTATAAAGCTCGCCGCCTTTAAAGCCTCAGAGGATCCAGGTGCTCTATGACTGTACTTTGTAAGCTCTTCGAGTATTTTCTTTAGATTATACGAGGAAACATTCACATCGGTATTCAGGGGTCTTTCTCTCTTCCCCACAGCGATCAGCTCATGGATAGTATTGAGCTAGGTTAATCTTATACATTAGTTCAACGGGATATACTGATATGATGGTAGGTCAGGATAATAGAGATCTTGAGGGGAGGCTAGAAGAGGTTCTCAGAACTTCTATAGAGAAGTATGGGAAAGCATTGCCTTTAAAGAAAATATCACTAAAAAATGCTTTAGAGGCTAAAGCCCCCTACTATGTATCAGTTAGTGGGGAGAGAATATACCTTGACAAGCAGGCCGTGGAGAAGGCAGCAGGTCTTGTGACCTCAGAGGAGGCTGAAAATATACTATTACCCCTAGTCATAAAATTCTCTAAAGACGGAGTTTATTACTTTGAAGGAAACGATTGTGAGGCGAGCTTACTTAAAAGAGCTTTGGGCGAGTTAAACCTACTTGAGAACCGTTGCAAGGGTTCAACGAGAATAGTATTCACACAACGTAGATTGTTGAAAATTATGAGAAGGCTTGGAGGTCTAATTCTCTTCGCTCCTGGCTAAGGTAGGAACCCCATATTATATATTGAACTACATTTTAGATGGAGCATAAGTGGTGGTAACGTACCTAACTATTTCATCGAAGAATTCTCTTAACACTTCTTGATAGCTTATCCTTCCTTCCTCTATCTCCTTCATACGGGCCTCGACTACACGAGTTCTATTCTCTGAAACCAGGTTCTTGTAACGTTCTATGAGGTAATTATAGACGCTGATCCCTCTCTGTGTGGGAATTAGCTTCTTACGCTTCGATTCAATGACGTATCTCCTCTCTAGGAGCGTTCTTATTATTTTGGCATATGTGGAAGGTCTGCCTATACCTCTTTCTTTCATAAGTTTAATGAGATCGGCTTGCGTGTATAGAGGAACTGTAGCTATCCTTCTTGTCTGAACATTAATTATATCGTACTCCCTTTCCTCGAACTTAGGCATCAAGTCGATGTACTGGTATATCACCATGAAGCCTTTCTTTACAATTTCGGTATATCCCTTCACTTCCTTGGAGTACTCGCCTATTTGTATCAAGTATTTTTCATGGAGCGCCTCACCCGGTATCATCTGGCTCGCCATAAACCTTCTAAAGATTAAGTCGTATAACATAAAGTGTCTTCGTGTAAGAGGTCTTATGACCCTAATGATCCCTTCTCGTATCATAGACATTAGTTGGTTGGAGTCTATAGGTCTGGTGGGTCTAATACATTCATGAGCCCCCTCTTTCATCCACTCGCGAGGAACGAACATATCTTCGCTAAACTTATCAACAATGTATTCTCTTGCAATATTCCTGCCTGCTGGAGAGACTCGAGTACTATCAGTCCTGTGATAAGTTATTAAACCGAGCTCGAATAGATCCTGAGCTATTCTCATAACTCCGTCTACGCCTATTCTTAAAACGCGTACAGCTTCCCTTAACATAGTGTCTGTGGAGAAGGGAGGTGGTGGGTTTAAGGTGACTATTTCCGAGGAGATCCTTTTAACGACAGCTTTCTGAGATCTAAGCTCGTAGGCCACCTCGCGCGACTTTCTACCTTTAACCTCGATGTTGTCGAGCGTTACTACATAGCCGTTAGAGAGAGTTACGAAGAATACGGTCCTTCTGCTCTTTAGGTGCTCATAGTACCTCTCAATGATCCACCCTAAAAGGGGTGTTTGTACGCGACCAGCTGAAAGGGTTCGCTGGCCAAACGCATCCCAGAGTTTCTTACTTAACTCAAAACCTATCCATCTATCTTCAATGCGGCGGACTAGCTGTGCTTCTACGAGTCTGTTGTCCAAGTCTCTAAGGGTTTTCATAGCCTGAGTTATCGCGCGTTTAGTGACTTCATGGAATTCCATTCTCTTAACTTTCCCGCTATACGGGTATATCGTGATCGCTATATCCCATCCTATTTTCTCTCCTTCAGTGTCGGGGTCAGTTCCTATAAGGACTAGATCTACTTCTCGAGCAAGCTCCCGTATAGTATCTATTATGGACTTGCTGTCAACTACATTCGTAGAACCACAATTTGGACAAGTCCTGTCCTGAATCTCATCCGTAAATTGTTCACCGCATTCAAGACATCTCTTAAGCGTAGTGTATATGGGAATAAAGTAGTTGCCTGATACCTTAACTCCGTGAAAGCCCTCACGAGTGACGAGGTCATACACGTGTCCTCCACTTGCAATGATGTTTAATAGATAATCTCCTGTACCCACTTCGTACACAGGGTACTTGCCTATTTTCCTCACTGTAGGCTTGCCGAAGAAGTTAGATATGGTACGAGCCTTATTCGGGGATTCCACTATCAAGAGGGCTGTGCGTAGTGGCTCTATTCCAGCTTCCTTTATTTCCCCTCTCAGAACCTTGCGTATCTTTTCTCGATCCCTATTTACCTCCTCAATTACCTCCTCCACTACTTTCTCGTTCCAGGGTTGCCACTCTACGTCCTCGCTGTACCACTTGGTCTGTCTAATGAGCCCGTTAATCAACTTCTTATCATCCACTATTACAACCGATAGACCTTTAGAGATCCCGCCAGCGTACATTCTTGAAGTCCTACCAGACGCCTGAAGATATGTCATAGCATCCGGTACGAGAATGTACAATCGCCCGTTTTCCCGAATTACTGAGACATTGGGGAGTTTTTCTATTTCCTTGATAACATCCTCTCTTGCAAGGAGGTTCTTCAGAAAGTTAGCTACTTCTATTATTCTTTCTTGTATTCGGCCTAAAGAGCCGCTAAGAGTTTCCCCTTCCTTCAAAGCCTCCATAAGTCTCAGAAGCTTGGCTTTATCGAGTTCTGTTAGTACTCGACGTATGAAAACAATGTATTTTTCTGCTAGGTCTAAATCATTGCCCTTAAGCGTATCTCTAATGTTTATCAGTAGCTGTAGAACCCTTATGGGATTTGGTTCACTTATTTCTAATGCGAATTTGAAGCGGGGAACCCCCGCGAAAACTGCGTAACGAATGATTTCCGGATAATCAAGTCCTCTCACAAGCAAACCGTAGTATATCGCTATACCGACCAGCACATCAAGCCGTCCTTCGAGGAATTCTTGGAGGGGTTCCTTTTCTCTTGCATGGATAAGACCAGCTGCTATACCTCTCTCATTTAAAATTTTCGTTAAATATTCGGCGTATTCTACTCCTTTATCAACAGGTACGAATACAAGTCCTCCTTTACCGAGTTTTGAAACTATTTTAACAACAGCATCTTCAAGGCTTTCCTCACGAGGCTCATAGTACATGTCAGCAATATTCCTCAAGAACTCTGCTCTGGATCCTACTTCGAATCCTAGCAGCTCTCTGAAAAGCTTCACTCGTATTCCTCGCACCTTTCCTGTGGCCGTGGATACTATTAGAAGACCCGTATTATTGTTCGAGAGAAAGGCCTTTATTTTGTCCTCAAGTTCCTTCCTTTCGTTTAAAATCTCCGAGGGAATCTCGAGTTTTCGCGAAATATAGTAAGCCATGCTCCTTTTAATGTAGATTAACCTTAACGCCGCATTTACAACGTCTTCCGGAAATCCTAGTAATACTAGTACTCTGTCAATGTTTTTTGATGATTTTAACAGTGCATCAACATCGTCAACGAAAATGAAGTCAAAGTTAAAATTCTTTATTTTATCATAATTGCGGGCAAGAAACTGTGAGGTAGTTATGAGAATATTGAATTCTCCTTTTTCCAAAGCCTCCCCGAAGTCCTTTCTCGCAGATCCTCGAGTACCCGAGTAACCCAGGATCTTAACGTTCAACCCTAACTTTTCTGAAAATTTCTGTAGTTTCTTATGAACTTGGCTTACGAGGAGTGTTGTGGGCAATATTATGTAGCTCCTCCCTCCCCTGCTAGCTATGTAGAGGGCAGCCATTATGCCGAACACAGTTTTACCAACACCTGTAGGTGCTAAAATGGCGAAGCTTTTCCCTTGAATAAGCCGTTTAGCCCATGTCCTTTGTGCGCTCCACATGTTGCTTCCAAGGACTTTTCGAAACATGAGATTGATCTCGCTTATGCGCTCATCGAGTTCGACTACTTGTCTGTAGTTCTTCAAAAGCCCTCCGCTTTCTAACTCTTTTAACAAGTATTTTTTATATTCTAGAGGATCCATCGAGGACATTTTACTATAGAGTTCCTTATTCGAAACCGGCAAGCATTTTTCACAAGGTGCCATTAATAGGAGGCGTGTATCGTCTATCTCTCCTCCGCAGTTGGGACATAGTTCCTTGAATAGAGCATGTCTCTCTGTCATCTCGTAAACCCCTACTTAAACCCTCACGGAAAACACTTAAAAACTTTTATGGGGATGGGGTTATCATAACATTACTTAAATGTCTTACGTTTTCTCGCTGATAAGGCACGAAAACATTTTCAAGCAACTTGAAGTAACGAGGATTAAAAAGGATCCTGCGCTTTATAACTCTAGGGAGAGAGATGAGGAGAAAGGCTAAGGAGAAGGAGAGTAAAGAAGGATCATTACTCGATTTCATAGGTCCTAAGGTGAGTGAAGAGGGGAGGGAGAGTGTACCAAGCAGGGAGGTTACTGAAGTAAGTAGAAAAGTAGAGCCACCTGCAGTTGAGGCTCAGGTATTGGAGAAAATATCTCAATATTTGTGTACTAAAGGGGAGGTAACCAAAACGTCGCTATATAGGTGGAGTAAACAGGAGGGAATAAAACCGGTGGATCTCTACCGGACATTAGTGCTTTTAGAAAAAGAGGGGCGTTTAAAAAAGGCATTTGATGCTGATAGAGGAGAGATCGTCTACCAGTATCTGGCTTAATACTGTTCTCC
>QMSC01000085.1 GCA_003649515.1 Thermoprotei archaeon
AGGAGAGGAAAAGGTTTTTTCAAGCGTTCAGAGATTTAAGCAGCGAGATACTGGAGCTACAGGACTACATACCTGTAGACGAGATACCAGCTGAAAATAAGTGGGCAAGCACAGCTAGAAATAAAGGCCTTACACACTGGTACATGCTTTTCAACCCAAGGCAGCTTCTAGCAATAGCAAAACTCTCAAAACTAGTGGCTGAAATAGCCGAGCGACTAGCCTCTAAGGACGGCGAGTTTGGCGCAGCAGTAGCACTCTACCTAGCGTTCGCAATAGACAAAATGGTTGACTACAATACTATAGCGACCAAGTGGCAAGGCTCAGCATTTAAGACAGGTATAGGCAATACAATGAGAGGCGAGAGCACACTCGACTTTAGGCAGGAGTACTGCGAAATGGTTGTGACACTTCCAGAACGTAGCCTTGAGTGGGCTCTCGAACCTCATATCGCTGAGGCAGGTAAGCTTACGAAGACTGCTGGCGGTATTTTGCCTGTGCTCAAGTTCCTATGTGATGAGTTCCGTAGAGCCAAACTTGGCGATAGAGTTTCCATTTATCTTGGTGACGCTACGAGACTTTCAGAGATTTTAGGGACTAAAGTCGTCGATATAGTCAATGTCGATCCTCCATACTTTGAGCAAGTTATCTACAGCGATAGGAGTGAGTTTTTCTGGGTAATCCTCAGAAGGAGCTTAGCGCCAGTATTAGAGTTGCTGTTCAAGCCGGGGCTCAAGCTAGCAGGGTGGAGCTGGACTAGCTCTAAGGTGCCTCGTGAGAGGGAGGTTGTAACATATGATAAGAGGGATTCTAGCGGTAGGTTCAGGAGGTTCTTCAAGGAGTTCGTTAGGGAGACTTACAAGGTGCTTAAGGATGATGGAGTTCTAGTGCTGTGGTTTACTCATCCAACTGATGTAGCTTGGAGGACTGTTGGTGAATCTTTATATGATGCTGGCTATGTTGTTTCTAAGGTGTGGCCTCTTCAGACAGAGATGAAGACCAGGTACAAAAGACAGGTTAATGTGATAGCGCAGGAGACTAGCTTAATCATCGTTGCTAGGAAGTACGATAGGAAGAGGCTGGTCGAGGTCGGAGCTGATGTAAAGAGAAGTCTCCTTAATCACCCTAGGTTCATGGAAGTCGCTAAGGAGGTTGTTGAGGAGGCTAGGAAAGTCTCTAGAGAGGCTGGCGTCAGTCCCGCAGACATGATGGCATTAATGCTGGGTAGCGCACTATCTGTAGCGACTAGGTTCGAGGTCCCGGGACTCGTTAAGTTTGATGAGCTGTTCGACGCTGCTGCTACAAAGGTCGATGAACTGTTTATCTCTCCGCTAATAAGTAAAGTATTAGTAGATGCTGGCCCCGTGAAATTGTCTTCGCCGAATGCAGATAGGGTAGTAGATTATGTGCGTAGAGCAATGCTACGTGATGCTGCCGCTAGGTCGTACATGACGCTGTGGTTTTTGTCTAGAGTTGATTTGGAGACTGGCAAGTATAGGGATGAGCCGCTCCCATTGAGTTACGACTTTGCGCAAACAGTCACGAAACTACTCGGCTACGATGTAGATAAACTCAGAGAGGTGGGATTAGTAGGTGAATCCATTGTAGCCGAGTCTAAGGACGAGGAGGAAGAAAGTAAAAGGAAGGGGAAGGCATACTATCCGTTGATGTTTGAGGCTCTGAGCGCTGCAAGAGCTAAGGTTACGTGGTCAAGGATTTCGTCTCTTGTGCCGGGCAGGGCGCTGTATATTGCATATCTATCGCTCAATGAGACAGGAGCGCCCTCAGTGAGAGCTGATAGCATTAAGAAGAGGCTCCCAGCGTGGAGTAGTGATGACATAGCTGAGGCTGCATCACTAGCTATAATTCTGCTTGAGACTGCTCGTGATATAGACCTAGGTTTTAAGGAAGTGCGACACGAGGGATTAGAGGTATATCTCTATGGTAGTTCAAGTGCTTCTGAGGCTAGGACTGCTAGGGAGCTAGCTATTAGAACGCTACTTCGTCTTTTACCCAGGACTTAGGGTGTTCTATATGAGGCCTGTAGGGGAGCTATTTAGGCCTAAGATTTCGTTTGAGGCCTTAAAGGAAGAACTCGTGCCCAGCTTCGACTCTGTGCTTGAGGCTTGGTTGGGTGGCCCTAGGAGGACTAATTTCGCTGATCCTAACTATGTGCTTGATGCTACATATCCTACTCCTCCACTTAAGGTCTTCGTGGAGAGAATCGTTGAGAGGTTGAATATATTCACTATAGTAGGAGGGCCTCTGGAGAGAGGGTTTGGCTTCGGCAAGACACATGCTCTCATATTCTTATGGCATCTCTTTACTACTGACATATACAGGAAGGCAGAACTAAGGGTTAGTGGAGATGTTGTACGCGAAACATTAGTCCTTGGTATGGATTACTCTGCTGACAAACCCTTTGTTAAGCTGTTGCGAGAATTAGAGGCCTACGCCGATCCTAGCCACTCGATAGCAAGAATTAAGGATCCTAAGCTAGTGCAGGCTATATCGCAAGTAATCAGGAGGTATAGTGAGCGAGAACTCTACAGTTTGACTAGTGACGAGCTTGCCAACCTCTTACTAGAGGTATTAGAGGAATACGAGAAGCTTGGAGGCAGGCCTCGGCTACTACTGCTTATAGATGAACTTGGATGGGGGCTGGCCAGGAGATTAAGGAGATATGCTGAAAGGAGAGATGAAGAGATCTATAAGGATGTAAACGCGGTAATAAATTTTCTCAGCTATCTGTATGATAGGCTCTACAGTAGGGCTATTGCAGGTGTAGTGATCTGGGTTTTAGCAGAGCAGGATAGGAGAGAGCTCGATATACTTGCCATGAAGCATAGAGACGACGAAATCTTACACGGGAAGATTAAGGGCGTGGTAGACGACTTAGATAATATAGCTGACCGTTACAGTAGGGGTCTTGGTGGCACCAGTATAGCAGAATTATCCTATAGTTCTGAACACGCCCTCGAGATAGCGAAGTATAGGATACTTAAGACTGTAGAAGGAGCTGATCTTGCTAAGTTACAGGATGAATATATTAGGTGGCTTGGATCCCTTGCAGAGCAGCTTAACTTGGAGGATATTTTTACAAGGCATAGAGAAGAGCTAAGAAAATACTACCCGTTTTCGCTAGGCTTAATTAATCTTATGAAGAAACTCATGAACCCGAGGGATGCTCCAGCGACAGAGTTCGTTAGAATGGTTATTCAGGTGGCAAGTGAGGCTGCTAAGAATGCATTAAGCACGGATACTGAAGGAACTTACACCATAGGTGTAAAGCACCTCAGTATACCCGGGGCTGTCCAAGCTAGAGTCATGGGTCCATTTGAGGCCGACTGGATACAGGCTACTGCAGACATAGAGGACACTCTCTCAAAGATGGAGGGAGACGAAAGAAGAGTAGCTGAGAGGATAGCTAAATACATTCTCGCTAAGGGCGTTACAGCTAATATAATTGGCGCTCTAGAGTCTAGGGATAGGAGAGAGATTGAAAAGTACGGCTCGACAATCGATGAGATTCAATTAGAGCTCTTGAGCACGTCGAGGGAGGCTGAGGCTTTTCAGCTAATTGAAAAGCTCGGTGGTGCTTTGGAGAGGCTACGCGCGGAGAGTGCAAGAATAGATGAGAAGGAGATAGCTGGAGTAAGATACTACATGCCTTCTCTCTTCAGGACTATATTCAATAGGTTAGCGGCCTATATAATTGATGAGAAGAAAAACATAGAGAATAAGCAGCTGATTCCGATCTATATTAAGCAGACCGGTACCATTCCCTCTCTTTTCACTAATGTGCGTGTAACTGTGGGCGGGAGACCTAGTAGCGTAACGGTATGCCTTATGGAGTATCGTAAAGTAAAGGATATTGATGCATTCCTCTCAGATCCAGCATTTCAGGAAGCACAGAGCAAAGGCAGGCTACTAGTAGTACTCATACCTCCTTGGGATATGAGTCTATTTAATGAGCTATATGAGGGAGAGAGCGAATATGATGACACTGTAAAGAGCGTTGCGAGGAGATTACAATATGCTCTTAATGCGGGTAAAATAAGAAGACATCTTCATATCGTGGTCTTGATTCCGGATCTCTCTTCAACTAAGATGAAAAGGATGCTCGATAAGTTAGTGATTTACGAGGGTACGAAAAAATTCCTCGACTACCTGTCTAGGAAAGAGGAAGTTATAAGCGAGAGACTACGAGAATACGAAGAGACCTTCATTAAGCGTAAAGATCTCTTAGAGATCTTGGAGAGCGAGGCTAGAAGAAGAGCACTCCGGGAGCTGAGAAGCAAGCTTGAAAAAGAGATCATAGAGGCTAGGAATTATGCCCAACGAGATCTAGTGAGACTCTCTAGGGATCTCGTCATAAGCGTTCTAGAACTCTACCATAGTGTCGTTTACTACAGTCTAGACCAAGGCTTATTCACCACAAAAAGCATAGTCAGCGAGGAGGTAGCTAGGTTACCTAGTGATGAATATATAGCGATCTCTGATCTTTCAAATTATGCCTCTATAGTTAATAAGTTCCTCTTAGATGTAATACGAGGCTTAGCATATGAAAGCGATGCCATTAAGATAGCGCGGGCAGTGCTGGAGACTTATAAAAATGAGTTTGAAAAAGGAGTCATTAGAGAGTTCGACAGGTTGGATGAGGTTCTTGAGAATATAATTTTAGGAACTTATGGTGTTAAGCCGCTTAGCTTAGAGGTGGCTGAAGATGCCTTGAGATATCTTAGAGGGCAAGTGATAGAACTGGAGGATAGAATTGTGAAAATTGACGTCGACACGCACTCTAGAGTCATAAAGTTTATTGTTGAAATTAAGGAGAGGCCGAAGGAAGAAATTGCTCCCACTCCTTCAGAGATTTTAGAAGAGAGTTTAGGGGAATTAGAAACTCGACCGCCTGTAGAGGCTCTTGAGTCAGTTCTCTTGGAACTGCCTCCAGGCTATGATGTAACTGATGTACATATGAGGCTTACATCATTATTGCAGCAGTATGAAGTTTCCTTAATAGATTTCAGTTTTGAAGCTGATGACGTATCTATGCGAGTGACTTTAAGGACTCCTACTCTCGAGGCTTTAAGCAGGTACAGAGTTATATTGAACCTTATTAGTAGGCTTTCAAGAGATAGAGGAAAAGCTGTAAGTGTTGAGGCTCGTTTAGTGAAGCCTGTTCCTCTTAGAGAGCTTAAGGAGATACTCGGTAATTATTTAAAGCCTGGGCGGAGTACTTTTGATAGGTTTCTTCCAACCTAAGTCAGGGGTGATAGCTTGTCTAACTTAGACAGTAAGATTCTAAGAATTTTCGGTGATTTAGCTGTAGATAAGAGGCTTGCTAGGTTAGAAGTAGTTTCACGTCTGCCACGGTTCATAGCAGAATACTTAATTTCTAGATATCAGAAGAGTGGGACTAGTGACTGGACTGTAAAGCTAGCTAAGGTAGTTGAGGAGTATTATCCTGATCCTAGGGATAAAGATAAGGTTCTTAGTAGAGCGAAACGTGAAGGGAGGATAACACTTATAGACGAGTTTAAGGCAACTGTTGACCTTAAGAGAAACATGTATTTTCTTCACATTCCCAACCTTCAGATTTACGATGCGCTGATAAATGAGTCACTTGTCTCGCGCTATGAGAGAATACTCTCCGGTCTCTGGGGCATAGGAGTTCTTGAATACATGCCTACGCTTGTAGAAGCAGTACGCTCTAGAAGTAGAGATAAGATATTTTTTACACCGCTTATCTTAGAGGAGTTTGAGCCTTTTCAAGTTTACAATATTGATGTAAATACTTTCGTAGAGGGTAGATACGAGTTCTCAACTCGGGAGTGGATTGATCTTCTTGTAAAAAGTATAGGCTTAAATCCTTCAGTGTATAGCTTTAGGCAGAAGTTGCTGCTATTGTTTAGACTTGTACCACTCGTGGAAGGTAATGTTAATCTATTGGAGCTGGGGCCGAGGGCTACTGGCAAGACTTATCTTTATAGAAATATTTCATATTATACTAGAATTTATGCTGGAGGTACAG
>QMSC01000086.1 GCA_003649515.1 Thermoprotei archaeon
ATAAAGAGCGCTCTTCACAAAATGTGCTCAGAAGTTCCAGCGCTCTTCACTTATCCGCCTTTACAAGGTTCATCATTGCTAAGACAGAAACTTTCAGTAGTACTCTTACGAAATCCTTGGGAAACTGATTTATAAAAATTACCGGGCTTGAATCTAGGTACTTGTAACGTCTATAAAGTCTTTAAGTGGTAATTTTCTTAAAGGTTTTCAGTATCTGTTCATAGAACCTCCTGTCCTCCTCGGCAACGCTGGGAGGAATCTTCTTCAGTGCGCTGATAAAGTGATCCATCCTAACTTTTGTAGGCTTACCAACCTCTCTTAAGGCCGTCATAGCAGCCTCTCTACATACTGCTGCTATATCAGCGCCCGTGTATCCTTCGGTCTGCTCCGCTAGAGACTCAAGGCTGACGTCCTCAGCAAGAGGCATTCTCCTAGTATGCACCTTGAATATCTCTAAGCGCGCCGCTTTATCCGGAGGTGGCACGTATATTATTCTATCAAACCTCCCTGGACGCAACAGCGCAGGATCCAAGATATCCGGCCTGTTAGTTGCGGCGAGAACTATGACGTTTTTTAACATGGTTATACCGTCCATTTCCGTGAGCAACTGGTTTACAATTCGATCAGTGACCCCAGAATCCGTTCTAAGGCCTCTTCGAGGAGCTATAGCGTCTATCTCGTCGAAAAACACTACGCAAGGAGCAGCCTGCCTTGCCTTCCTAAATATTTCCCTTATGGCTCTCTCAGACTCTCCAACCCATTTGCTCAGAACTTCGGGACCCTTTACGCTAATGAAATTAGCTTCACTTTCGGTCGCTACAGCCTTTGCTAAAAGCGTCTTCCCACAGCCAGGAGGGCCAAAAAGTAGGATTCCCCTAGGAGGCTCTATACCCATTTCCTCAAAGTATTCAGGATGTTTAAGCGGCCATTCTACAGCCTCTCGAAGCTCCTGTTTCACGGATTTTAAACCACCTATGTCATCCCAGCGAACTTCAGGAACTTCAACATAGACTTCCCTAAGTGCGGAGGGTTGGACGTCTCTTAAAGCTTCCATGAAGTCGCTCATCGTCACCTTTAGGCTCTCTAAAACCTCGGGTGGAATTGTCTCCTTCTCTAGGTCTATTTTGGGCAAAATCCTCCGGAGGGCGTGCATAGCAGCTTCTCTACAGAGGGCCGCTAGGTCTGCACCAGTGAATCCATGAGTTATTTCAGCTATCTTCTCTAAATCCATGTTCTCTGCCAAGGGCATGTTGCGTGTATGAACCTGCAGAATCTCCTTACGCGCCCTTCTATCGGGCACTGGAAAAGCTATTTCTCTGTCAAATCTTCCCGGTCTTCTCAAGGCAGGATCTACAGCGTCGGGTCTGTTAGTGGCAGCTATAACTATTACTTGTCCCCTCGTCTTAAGGCCGTCCATTAGTGCTAGTAGTTGTGCTACTACTCTTTTTTCTACTTCTCCTGTCACTTCTTCTCTTTTAGGCGCTATTGCGTCTATTTCATCTATGAAAATTATCGCGGGAGCGTTCTCCTCGGCTTCTTTAAATATTTCTCTCAATCTTTGCTCGCTTTCACCATAAAACTTACTCATAATTTCAGGACCATTAATGGCGATGAAATGGGCTCCGCTTTCAGACGCCACAGCTCTCGCTAGTAAGGTTTTCCCAGTCCCCGGTGGACCGTGGAATAGCACTCCCTTTGGGGGCTCTATTCCAAGCCTTCTAAATAACTCGGGGTGCTTTAAGGGAAGCTCAACCATCTCCCTAATCTTCTGCTTAGCCTCCTCCAAATCACCAATATCTTCATAGGTTACTCGCGGAACCTCTACTTCTAATTCCTTCACTGGTTGGGGGCGTATAATTACCTCCGTATCCTCTGCAATGCGGACTATTCTAGTAGGCCTGGTAGCTGTGACAACGAATTTTAGAGTCGTTCCAAGTACTGGTATTATAACAGTATCACCACGCGTAATAGGTCTGCTTAGTAGCTGTCTCTTAATGTATGCTATGAAATTAGGGTCTCTGAAGTCGAGACCGTACATAGCCGTCTCTTCAGCGGGAGCCAGCGTTACGCTTGTCGCCAGCCTCGCCTCGGCTTTTCTAACGATAACCGAATCGCCTATGGAAACGCCTGCATTAGCTCTCAGAACCCCGTCCATCCTTATGATGCCCTTACCTTCGTCCTCTAGATAGGCAGGCCATACTATTCCCACAGTGCTCCGCT
Source organism: Thermoprotei archaeon (assembly GCA_003649515.1). Taxonomy (GTDB): domain Archaea; phylum Thermoproteota; class Thermoprotei; order Thermofilales; family B20-G17; genus B14-G17. Next base: position 2,221 of record QMSC01000086.1, read on the forward strand.
TACCGATAATCTCCACCATATCTCCCGGTGAAACGTTTAGTTTTGCCATGCTCTCCTTGTCTAATCGAACTATCCCCCTACCTACGTCCCTCTGCTTGGCTTCCACAACCCTCAATTGAATCTCTGTCATAGTATCCTCCTTACTAGCTAGAGAGACATTTACTTAATAATAATGTTTCTCTGAAGTAAAAGTTCATGGCCTTAAAACTAACTAGCTACTATTTCTACTATATCTCCCTCCTCTAATACGAAGTTCCTGCCAACTTTCAGCGGCGATTGGGGTCGCTTATCATTCCATATCCTCGCGTATTTAAAGTTCTTATAAAGCTGGGAGTGTATCATTCTGGCTACTTCAATAACTGTGGTTCCACGCTTAATCACTAACGGCTTCTCTGAAATTTGCTTAGTACCCCGCTTCCTTGTATATATTCTTATTAAATCTAAAGTTCTCATCAATAGCTTAACAAACTCTCTCTTGAATGACTCAATATCAAAGCCTGAGGCCGTGAAATATACCCATGGCAAGTCGATGTATTTTGTTAGATTCTCTAATGCTCCGTGACCGACAGCCGTTGGGAAGCTGGAGAACAGTATAAGAATTGCTGGTTTATACACGACCTCCCCGAAAATTGCCTTCTCTATATCCTCCAACTTGACCTCTCCCTCCACTTCCACTTCTGCGTGATATATTCCGTAGCTTTTTAGGAACTTCTCCACATCCGCCTTCGAAAACCTTTGAACCTCTCCCTTGATCTCGATGCCACCTGTAGCCTTCTTTTTCACCCTAACTAATCCCTCAAACCTCCCAACTTTTATTCGTGCACCCTCTAGCTCCTGGACCAGCTTTTTAAGCTGTGCTAAGGGGTCTATGAGAGCATCGATAAAGAGCAGGATCACATCAGCATTTCTCGCAAGAGTGAAGACCACGGAATTTATTCTCCCTCCTCCTTCAACCAGCGATGGGGTATCGACCAGCTGTACGCTAATACCGTTACAGAATAGCATGGCTGGCTGAGGCTTCCTCGTTTCAAAGGGTGTGGGAGTTGATATAGCCTTAACATTGGTTAATAAGGATGTGAATAAGCTCTTGCCAGTATTAGGGTATCCTATTAAGACTGCTTGAATATCTCCTTCCTTTGCTACGAGTTCCCCCTCTCTTCTGCGACTTTGCTTCCTTTGCTTTCTTTCTATTTCCTCCCGTAACCTCACCATTTGCCTCTTAACATGGGCTCTGAGCTTCTCCGTGCCCTTATGTTTGGGAATCAGCGATAAGAACTCTTCTAGAGCTCTAAGCTTCTCCTCAGGCGTTTTAGCCTCCATTACTTTAACCCATTTTGCGCGAGCCTCCGCAGGCAAGTTCGTGGGCATTTCACATGGTCCTCCTTGGAGCTTCTAAAACCCTCCTAAATAATGAACCCCCGAGATTTTATATTGATTTTCAGATTAAAAACCTCGGGATGATGCATTGAAGGATAGTCATAGAAGGTTAACAAAGCCCTCCATATGGGAGCTTAAAATGCTTAGAAGCAAGTTAGATTATCAGTATGGTAGAAATATCGGTCACCTAATATTCGATGAAGATATTCTGGTTCAGAGGTCTCCTAGAACTCAGAGAATTAGAGAAGTGTATTCAGGGAGGAAATTGCTAGCTGTAGTGCGTATGAACGACGGCCACATACTCCTGTCTATTAAAGGTGCTCAAATACTAAAATCTAAGTTAGCGTGGCCTGCCCTACGCGTAGTAGTTATGAACGACGTCGCCCCCTTTATAGCGCAAGGCAGATCGGTTTATGCAAAGCATGTCATAACGCTTGACAAGAAACTTAGAGCAGGACACGATGTACTAGTAGTAGACGAGAACGATAGACTGATAGCGCTAGGTAGATTGACCTTATCACCGAAAGAAATATTCGAGTTCTCGCGTGGTATAGCTGTTAGGATCAGAAAATCGCTTGGACTGGATAAGTATAGGAGTGGGAAGAATATATATTAGTTGAAGAGTGTCAAATAATTCCTCAGAAGCTGAAGGGAAGACTCATGAAGAACCTGCTCACAGTTACAGACCTTAGTCGAAAAGAAGTTGAGGAGATTCTCAATATTGCTGGAAGATTTAAAGAAGAAAGAGGAGAAGGTATAAGAAACACCAATATATTGGCCGGAAAGAGCATTTTATTATATTTTGAAAAGCCTTCAACACGCACTCGAGTCTCCCTTGAAGTCGCAATACTTGAGCTTGGAGGCCATCCCATAATGGTAAGGAAAGAGGAATTACAACTAGTACGCGGTGAAAGTATAGCGGATACAGCGAGAGTTCTCAGCAAATACGTTGATGCAATAATAGCGAGAGTTTATAAGCACGAATTCCTCGAGGAACTAGCTAAATACTCTACAATCCCAGTGATCAATGCCCTTAGCGACCTTTACCATCCCCTTCAAGCTATAGCGGACGTATTTACAATAAAGGAGTACTTTGGCAGGCTCAAAGGAGTAAGAGTAGCTTTTATAGGAGATGGGGGGAGTAATGTAGCGCACTCGCTAATATTAATATCAGCACTCCTGGGTTTAGATATAACCGTAGCTTGTCCAGAGAAATACTCTCCAGGCAGCACAGTCTTGAAAAAGGCTCTATTGCTCGCTGAGAAAAGTGGAGCTGAAATTAAAGTAGTAGATGATCCAGTTCAAGCAGTAAAGGATGCTGATGTAGTTTATACGGACGTTTTTGTAAGCATGGGATTTGAGAGAGAAAGGGAGGAAAGATTAAAAATCTTCCTTCCAAAGTATCAAGTGAATCGTAACCTACTTAAAAATGCTAGGAGAAGGATAGTATTCATGCACTGTCTACCTGCTCATAGGGGAGAAGAAGTAGCATCCGAGGTACTGGACGATGAAACTATATCTCTAGTCTTCAGACAAGCTGAAAATAGGCTCCATACAGCTAAAGCTGTTTTAGCACACATCTTTGGGGTGAGGATCTAGTGGCACTAAGGGGCTTTATTGAATCAACTAAGCGAATATTACGAATAGCTAGAAAGCCTACTCGGGAAAGATTATTTACTAGCTTTAAGGCTTCGCTACTTGGATTATCTATTTTAGGCTTGTTAGGCTTCGTAATACAGCTTGCCTCAACTGTGCTAACGCTTGCTGTACGAATGGGTCCTGTCCCTACTATTCCAAGAGAAATAGTAATCTACGTGCTTGTAGCAATAATAGTAGTCATACTGGGTGTTGCAGCATATGGAAGAAAAGCCGGCTGGTGGTAGTTCCACTAAGAGAAGATTCTTTTACGCTATCAGGACTACGGTAGGTCAAGAGTACAATATAGCACTAATACTCGAAAATAGAGTTAGGGGGCTTAAAATACCCATATTCTCCATATTGGTAGTTGATGGGTTAAAGGGATTCGTCTTCTTAGAGGCAGCATCTCCAGCACATGTTGATGCAGTTATAAGCGGACTTAAGTACGTAAAGGGAAGAGTTCCAGGAACTATGAAATATGAGGATCTTGAAAAGTTCATCAAACCAGTACCCGTCATAGAAGAAATAGACGTTGACGATATAGTCGAGGTCGTCCGAGGACCCCTGCGAGGCATGAGAGGGAAAGTTGTGAGAGTGAACAAGGCGAAGCGCGAGGTAGTAATAGAGCTATTTGAAGCGGCCTATCCTCTCCCAACAACTGTTGATGCAGACGATCTCAGAATACTGGAAAAGG
>QMSC01000087.1 GCA_003649515.1 Thermoprotei archaeon
TACCATCTATGCTACATTTACGACACAGGTCTAATTCCAGGCTATGTATACAAAATAGAAAACGGAAGCCTCAAGAGAGTTGACGTAAAGCTGGATAAGGACCTAACAAACCTAGCGAAAAAACTCTACGGTCACGATAAAGAAATGCTAAGTGAAGCTCTTGAGTGGCTAAGAATTCTGAATGCCCCTATCCCAGATATTAGGCGTATAGCAGTTGACATTGAGGTCTACGCCCCAACTCCTAATAGTGTGCCTAACCCCACCGAAGCTTCAAAAAAGATAATAGCAGTTGCATTTGCATCTAACGATGGTTTTCGAAAGGTCTTCCTCTTGAAAAGAAAAGAGCTTGGAGAACCCCATGTAACCAGGATAAATGGAGAAGTTGAACTCATATATTTCGATGACGAGAAAATGCTCCTAAGAGAAGTATTCAAAGTGATCTCCTCATACCCTATGGTACTTACCTTCAACGGAGATAATTTCGACCTGAACTACTTATACCATAGAGCGCTTAAATTGGGCTTTAGAAAAGAGGAAATACCAATAACCTTATCACGGAATGCAGCTCTTGTAACACCCGGTATACATATAGATCTTTACAGGTTTTTTGATAATCATGCAATGCAGGTTTACGCGTTCAAGAATAAATATAGAGATGCGAAAACTCTCGATGCAATAGCTACAGCCCTGTTAAAAGTAGGAAAGATTCAGCTGACAAAACACATCACCGAACTCTCTTACGAGGAACTTGCCGAATACTGTTTTAGAGATGCAGATATTACACTCCAATTAACGATGTTTGATAAGAATCTGTTCATTAAGCTACTGATCCTAATGATGAGGATCTCAAAGCTTCCTGCAGAAGATCTGACGAGGACTGGTGTCTCTAACTGGATTAAGAACTTAATGTACTTCATTCACAGACAAAAAGGATATCTCATACCTGAACCCGAAGACATTAGGCGACTTAAAGGGCGGACAACGACACGAGCCATCATAAAAGGGAAAAAATACTTAGGAGCCATAGTGATAGATCCTCTTCCAGGCATATTCTTTAACGTAACGGTACTAGACTTCGCTTCACTATATCCCTCGGTAGTGAAGAAATGGAACTTATCTTATGAGACCATAAATTGTCCTCATGGCGAGTGTAAGAAGAACAAGATTCCAGGCCTCCCCTACTGGGTCTGTACGAAAAGAAGAGGTTTAAGCTCAACGATTATAGGCTTCCTAAGGGATTTCCGTATTGAGATATATAAGCCCCTTTCCAAGAGGAATGACCTAACCCAAGAGGAAAGAGAGACTTATGAAACGATACAGTTGGCGCTAAAGGTATTTATCAACGCCTCTTATGGAGTCTTTGGTGCAGATACATTTCCGCTTTACTGTCCTCCAGTAGCTGAATCTACAACAGCCTTGGGTCGTTATGCTATCTCTAGAACTATTAAGCAGGCGTGCGAAAAGGGTTTAGTTGTACTCTACGGAGATACCGATAGCTTATTTTTATGGAACCCTGACAAGGAGAAAGTTGAGGAGTTAATTAAGTGGGCTGAAACCGAATTGGGGATAGATCTAGAGATAGATAAAGCGTACCGTTACGTGGCATTTAGCGGTAGGAAAAAGAACTATCTAGGCGTTCTAAGTGATAACACACTTGATGTAAAAGGCTTAGTCGGAAAGAAAAGGCACGTACCCGAATTTATCAAGGATCTCTTCAATCAGGTCTCGGAGTCCCTGATAAGCGTTAAGACTATAGAGGATCTTGAAAAGGCTAAGAAAAGCCTGCGCGAAATAACCAGGGAAAGCATTTTAAAGCTTAAAAGGAGGGAATACTCCCTTGACAAGCTGGCTTTCAAAGTATCTTTGACGAAAAACCTAAGCGAGTACGTTAAAACGACACCTCAACATGTGAAAGCAGCGAAACTTTTGGAGAGATATGGAGTGAAAATAGAGGCCGGAGATATAATAAACTTCGTTAAAATTAAGGGCTCCTTAAACGTAAAACCCGTTCAACTTGCGAGGATAGATGAGATAGACTACGAAAAGTACTTCTCATATGTGGAAACTACTTTGAGACAAGTGCTAGAGGCCATGGGAGTAAACTTTGACGAGCTCCTAGGAGAATCTCAAATAGACACGTTTTTAAGCTAAAGCTAGTCCTCCTCTTCCTTTAACTTCTCCTTGAGATACTCTGTAATACTTTTAGTCTCTCCCTTACGTTTAACTACTATACGCGTAGGCAGCCTTATGGGGTACCCCAACTCTCTGAAAATGTAGAGCACAGTATAACCGTCAATTTCCCCCTTTATCCTGCCCTGAACTATCAGCCTTGCAAGTTCTCTAATGACGTATTCTGTTAACTTAGGGTACTGCATTTCAGCGTACTTCAGAACCTCCTTAGCCTTTTCCGTTAAAGACTTATTTAGCAATTCACGTGGATCCTCTAAGCTCTTCGATTCCTCTACTCTAGCCTTAGACAATAGAACTTTCCTTTGTAGCTCAAGTAGCTTCCTCCTCATTATTAACTCTTCGTCCTCGCTCATATCCTCCACCTCCTTTCTGCGTGTAGCGGTCTCATCATTAAGTTCAGAGCTTTGATCCCTCTTCATCTACTCTCTTAATCATATAGGGCGTTAATACGTTTTACTTCTCTGGTACTCCTTTAACGTCCACTATCTCGATAGTACTTTCAGGAAGTACCTTGAGCTCCTCCCGTACCCTCTTTGGTATCGTAAACTGCCTGGAAGAAGTAAACCGTGTACGCAGGAGCTTTACCTTAGCTAGCTTAATGCTCTTCCCCTTAAACTTAAGCACCACGCTAGCGTATTCGCATCCCTCTAGCTTTAACTTCCTAACTAATCGTGCTGGTATAAGCACTTGTCCATTAATGTATACCTTAGCTCGGTAAGGTAAACTCTCTATTGGAAGACCCTTAAGCCCCCTTTTTCCCACCGGAGAACCCTACTCAATAGATTGAAACAACGTATCTTAATTCCTTTGCCCTTCTGCACCCGTCGATAATCTTTAGTAGTCTGACTATAATAATTTATGGTAAGTTTGAGAAGGGCGTGAAAAATGCACACTGAAAAATCTCTCACAACAACTCTACTAGTTCTCATAATGCTCGCATCCGCTACCATTTTCACTATTCTTGAAGTAAGCGCACAAGATACGCGAGAGGTCATAATATACATTTCTGAGCACACAGGTGCCTTGGCCTTATACGATAATATCCTAGGAAAGCCTACAGTCAAAATATTCAATGCTACAAGTAACGAGTTGCTACTCACGCTTGAAGCGGAATACTATAACACTACATATTCAAGAGTAAACGCCACATTATCGGTGAACACTAGCTATAGGGTGGAAATTTACTGGCTGGATAAAAAGGTCTATACTACAACTTTTGAGCTTACGGCCTCAACTGATCCCTACGTTCTCGCAGCTAAAACTAATACTACGTTGACAAAGATAGAGCTACTGGACAGCAGAGGTACTAGAAAGCTACCTCAAGCAAAGATCACATTATACGAAGACGCTAACATCTTCCTTCAGGGATTGACAGCGGATGATAATGGTATCATCCGCGTGCTTTTACCTTATGGAACCTATGAAATAGGCGAGATCTATTGGAAGAATACAGATGTTAAACCTACTGAGAAAATAGAACTGACAGTTGATGATTCTGTAAGCGTCCTACATGTTGAAATTAGCTGCAGAGTGTACGACTTAAAGCTCATTATAAAGGACATTTTCGGTCGAGCTCTTGTAACGGGGGTGCGAGTGGACTTATATTTTGAAGGCAAGCTCCTCAATGAAACTGCACCAAATTCTTACGGAGAAGTTAACTTCAGACTCTTACCTTATGGCGTATATGAAATATACGTAAAGTGGAGTGGAGCTCTTGTAAATAGGACGTTCCTAACGGTAGACCAAGACTTAGTCATAGAGATTATAGTTCCCCTCCTACCGGAAGTAACAATAAGAGTAGTGGATGGAGATGGGGAGCCAGTAAATAGGGCTGTATTGATAAAGCTTGGGGAAAGGACATTGAACTTAGACATTGAAGAAGGCTACTGTACCATCAAAAATGTGCTATCGGGCGACTACACGTACATAGTATACTGGGAGGGAAGGAACTTTACGGGAATGGTGCGTATAGCATCCCCCATAGTACAAATAGAACTCCCATTATACTCCATACACGCTACCATAAAGGTCGATAAACCGATCGACTTTAGAACCTTAAAGATAATACTCTACAAGGATGGAGTGAAAATAAAAGAATTATCTCCTGAAGGCACATATGTAACCTTCAGACGGCTCATAACTGGTTTCTATGCGGTAGAGGCGCATTGGTATAACTACACGTTAATAAGGAAGGACTTACACATAGTCGACTCTTCGTTGAGAATAACACTAGTCCTACCATTGTATAAGTTAAGAATTCGCGTAGTTGACGTCGATAACCAGCCCCTTTACCGCGCGAGGCTGGCTTTAACGCTACCTAACGGTAGCACTACTTGGCTTTTAACAGGTCCTGAGGGCTATACTCAGGCTCTAATCGTTCCGTATGCGAGTTACACTTGTAAAGTCTACTGGAAGGGAGTGTTGGTAGCCGAGGATACAATACGGGTTAAAGAAGATACAGAGTGGAGTCTGAAAGCTCGAGTGGTAAATGTTCTGCTTACGTTGAAGGGCTTTCTAAACCAACCTTTATCCGGCGCCGAGGTAGTCCTTGCATATAAGCTTGAGAATGGGACTATACTGACCTTATCTTGGGCCCAAACAAATCCCGAGGGACAAGTACTTTTTAGAGGGATTCCTCTAATACATGAAGCCTCTGCATTGATACTTGAGATATCATATAAAGATAGAGCCTATACTAAGGTCTATCCACCTCCCACAAAGTCGGAGTCCATTAAGATAGACATCAGCTTGGATGTAGTAGCAGTACTTTTTGAGCATACAGTAACGATCCTGGAGCTTGTAACATACATCCTCGTAGGAGCTGCCATTGCTATAGTTGCAACAGTAGTGATTTCAAGGATAAAGGAGAAGAAAGAGTTTAGCGAATTGATAGTGGAGAGGAACGAGGAGAGAGAACCAGGTAGGATAGCAAGGGCTTTTAAGAAGATTTTTAAAAGGGAGGAAGAGGAAGAGGAGTGGTAGGTTCTCAGAGGGGGCTTTTTAAAATAGGCTCAGAAAGGTGTATACCCCTCATTGGACACATAGCTTTTGGAGTTATAGATAGAGGAACAAATTTAATTCAAGTGCGCCCCACGTCCCTTTGTCCTCTCTCTTGTATTTTCTGCTCTACAGATGCCGGTCCCTTCTCAAGGTACAGACAAACCGAGTATGTAGTTAAGCTAAAGTACTTAGTTGAGTGGTTTAATGCTTTAGCAGAATACAAGCAAGTGAACGATATAGAGGCTCATATAGATACAGTGGGAGATCCGCTCACTTATCCTGAACTTGTGGAGCTTGTAAAAGAACTAAGTAGAAACCCCAGAGTCAAGGTGATCTCCTTACAAACACATGGCTCAACTCTAACGGAAAGAAAGGTAGATCTCTTAGAGGAAGCAGGACTTTCCCGAATAAATCTCTCGATAGATGCCCTTGATCCTCAGCTTGCTAGATATTTGTCCGGAACCCCGTGGTATGATGTGGATAGGGTTAAGAAAGTGGCTGAGTATATCGTCCAAAATACGCGTATAGACCTTCTAATAGCACCTGTTTGGGTTCCCGGCTTAAATGATGCCGAAATACCTAGGATTATAGATTATGCCCTTAAAATAGGGGCAGGAAAGACTTGGCCTCCCCTTGGAATACAGAAATA
>QMSC01000088.1 GCA_003649515.1 Thermoprotei archaeon
GCCCTGATAGTTTTGAAGGATCTTCCACTCCATATGACGATCGGGTGCTCAGGTGTGACGATTATTGAACGCTTGTTGCTGAAAACTAGTTTAATGAACTTTGAAGGAGCCTTGTGCCTGCTTATTCTATGAGCTTTCACCTTAACTATTCTCTTCTTATCTAAGTCATATGCCATAACGTAAACATCGTTTACGAGAAGAATTTCTGTATCCTTGCCTCTTATCACTCTATCCCTGTATTTGCTTATAAGTGAATCAACAAAATCACCTATCTTGACCTTATCTCCATTAGCTAGTAATATTTCAAAATCCTTATGATAGCTCTGCTGCTCCATCGCCTCATGTATGCTAACTCGGTCTCGAGGGTCCATTTTATCGAATTCATCTATACAGTTATGAGAAATCACTCCCCCAGCCACGAAGTTGTGTAGGCCTGGAACGTAGAGGTCGTAAACGTAGCCGCTGTACGAAATGCGTTCAACGGAAACCACCTTATCGAGGAAGTAATCCCTGCTTGCTAGGATTTCTAGCCCTGCCTTAATGTCGGAAGTTAGATACTCATTAAGTCTTTCTGACATCTTTCTAAGTTGCATTCTGCTCGGAATGCAGGTGCCTTTAGCGTAGGTATAAAGGGTGCTCCAGAGCTCTCTAGCTTGGAGGACAGATGCTGGCACGAGGTGTATTATTTCTCGCGCTAAGTTTTTGACAGGTTCTGAAGGAACTTTATCACTACGCGATGGGACTAAGTGCTTCATAGGTGGTAGTTCCTTAACCTTAACGCTATATTTTCTCACGGCTTTAACTAGGTTCTTGACATCCTCTCTTCCAGTTATCCTTATCTTGTTAACATTGTCTCCTGAAATTATACGAGCATAGATGTCGAACCTTCTGAGAAGCATGGCAAAGGCCCTGTCTCGCTCGAGGTCCCTTGAGAGTAGGAATTCAACGTGAAAAACTTCCCCCTTGAAGCTTGTCTTTATCGAAATGCAACCATTAGAGTCGAGGACTCCAGCTATAAAACCTTTAAGGGCTTCATCATCGAGGCTAAAGGAGTTCTTGAGACTGTCACGAGTGATGTACTCATACAAGAAGCCTAGGAGTGGCGAATTCAAATGGGAAAATATGTTTTCGCTTGACACCAGGCTTCTTCTTAGTATGCTTTCTGTCCGGAGTTCGCACTCCTTTAACTTTCCATCGTAAAAGCTTTCGAACGCCTTACGCAGCGTTTCTATCTGTTTCACATGCACTTTTGACTGAACAACTCCTATTCTTACCTTCTTACCCTGCCTTCGAGCCCAGCCGTCTCCATAAACAAAGCCAAGGAAGTAAGCCAACTCGGGCGTTATGTAAGCGACCTTGAGCCTTTCACATCTAGAGTAAGGTCCGTATGTTAACGGCCTTGTCTTCCACTTCTCGTATATTTGGAGATCTTTAAGTATCCGTCTAAATTTGCCTACAGTTATTGCGCCCTTACCCGATAGAAAATCTCTCGAAACCTTATACTTTCTGTTAAATTCTGCGAGGTTCTTAAACCTTCTAAGTATCTCGCTTTTTAGCTCCTCTTTTTCCTCTTTACTTAGCTTTACAAGCCATTTATCGGGGAGGATGTCGAGGATATAGACTTTATCCTTGACACTTGGAAGTTTTAGTGGGGCTACTACTAGGTCTCCAGCTTTGAACTCCCCTACCTCTTTCCATTGAAGCGTAGACCCATCAATAAGTAAGTGGTCAGGAGTTAGAATTATCTCATGGCCTGAACGGAACCTTAATCTAATTAGCTCGCCCTTCCATAGCTTCCTTCTTATCGCTGTAGCCTTCACTTTCTCAATTTTCATATTTACAGGATTTATAGCAGCTACATCTAGCTTTACTTCTTGAATATCCACGACCTCGCCGTGTGAGTAGGCCTTGTATGAATTGTCCGGGTCGAAGAGGTCCTTTACTCTGACGTACTTTCCGTTAGCGAGAATCCTTGTGTCAGGATGTAGGCATGCGACTCCGCCATCTGCGAGGACTAGAGCTCCAGCTTCTAAGTAGAATTCTCCTGTACTCTTTTCTCTAACTACTGCTGCTGTAAGACCAGCCGCAGTGGAGCCCTTACCTGTAGTAAACACGCTTCTAGGGGCTATTGACGCAACATATTTTAACAGTTGCGATTTCGCAGTTCCAGGGTCGCCCACTAACAGTATGTGTATATCACCACGTACTCTGAGTCCATCGGGCAAAACTTTGGGTTCTCCGCCAAAAAGTAGGCATGCTATGCCACGCTTAATTTCTTCATAGCCGTGGATTGAGGGGGCTATAGACTTGATTATAAGGTTCCTTATATCGGAGCGTGAAGCGAGTTCTAGTATCTTTTTCTCATCTTCAGGCGTTATCTCGACCTCGAATATGTCCTTACCCACTGTCTCGATGTAATTCGCCTCGAGGAACGTTTTGAATATGGGTGGACGATCTTTGCGTAGAGTCTTTTCCTCCTCTACGTTAAGTATTCCTACAACTATCACCCTATCTCCCGGCCTTACAGTGTCAACTAAGTCGTCCTTCAGTACGACTTCAATAGACCTCGGAAGTTGTCCAGGTGGCAGTTCTTCAGGCTTTTCTTGGAGAGTTATTTTCTGCCATTCTGAGAACACGCTTTCATCTAATACGAGTTCGTAATCCCCCTTTCGTATTCTATTCTCTCCCGGCATCTCCATTAATGTAGGAGGAGTATATCTACCGCCAATTTGAGGTACTTCTATCGTATGGCCAGTTGCCCTGCTACGGAAAACAGCTTTTTTGAGAAGGTATTTAATTGGGGTCATTCGAGTTACTATGCCCTCAATGGCCACTAGTTTATTGATATGTTCAGCTCTTATCTTCCTTAGAGGAACTACCTGAGTACTTGGAAGCCCTCTGAATCTAGCCGTATATTCCTTAATTAAAGCTTGTTCTGGAGCCTCTATCTTCGCAACCTCAGCTATAGCTTTAGATGCCTCTTCTATTAGCTCGCGGGGATTATCCAGAACCTTTTGAGCTAACGCTAGATCGTACTTTATTAGATCATCAAAATCGATTATAAGCGAAGAGGAGTTTGCAAGGATCATCTCTCTAACTCTTCTTCTATACTTGTACTCTCCTCTCTCATCTCTGAAGTTCTTAAGGAATGAGGTGAATTTTTCAACATAGGATTCCTTTACTACTTCCACTTCCACGAAATGCTCACTCATTTCCCTTCCTCTCCAGATAATTTATGAGAAATTTCTCCCACGAGGAAATGATATCGCAAATTCTCCTGTATATTATCCTTTCCTCAAAGCTCATGTTTGTCATAAGCTCTCTTGAGGGTTCGGGATTCAAGTGAGCGAGGCTAACTATTTTCTGTAGCCGTTTTCTTAGAATATCGATTGCCGTTTCCTTAATTTCATTAATATCCTTCAATATTTCCTCTTTTCCTTCTAGTTCATATCTCTTTTTTAACAGCATTACTGAAAGTATGATCCTAACGTAGAAATCCTCCGGAACCTTCTGCAGAGTGCTCGATTTACTTTCGATTAGCAACATCTTCCTAAGGTCTAGGGGAGACACTAAGCTCTCCTTACCAAGTTCGAGGAGCCGACTATATTTAAGCATGAAGAAAGGCGCTTCCTCATCGCTCAGTTCGAAGCCCAATTGCGATAGTAGGTCCTTATAGTCTGACCTTTGTAGTTGTATCTTGGCTTTCACCTTCTCATCCTCTAGGAGTATTGAGTATATGGCGCTGAGTACCTGCAATAGCAATACCCTAGGTTATTTGAGGATAAATAAATGTAATAGGGTTTTGAAGAGAGTAATGTGAAAATACTCCTATGCTTATATCGATAATATCGATATAGAACAGAACTATCTCGTGCTTATTTTCCTAGCCTCTCTTTCCGTCTCTCTTAGCATCAGTATATCTCCTATTCTTACAGGTCCCTTAACGTTTCTAGTCAGTATTCGTCCTTTGTCTCTACCAGCCAATACTTTGCAACGTACTTGGATTACTTCTCCGCATACTCCTGTCCTACCTATTATTTGAACTACAGCTGCTGGAGTTGCTTCCTCGCTCATCACAGTCCCCTCTATAGACCTTTAGAGACTATTATAAAAATTTCGTCTCTAAACTTAGTGGTTTAAGTAAAGAAGAAATTGCCTTATTAATTTGCCTTAAACATAGGTTAGAGGACTTAGCCTGTCTCGCCGCTTGGTGCTACACCGGACTTTATTTTAATTTGCTGGACTTCTCGTACCACTTCCTCCATTAAGGCTCTAGCTTCACCGGGTTCTATGATACATGCAGAGGCAGCTGCCACTTCGATGCCAGACATTTCTCCTAGCTTCTTCTTGGACGGTACATAAACATACGGGACTTTCTTTTCCTCGCAGAGGAGAGGTAGATGTGCAACTATTTCGGGAGGGTCAACGTCCTCAGCTATAAGCACTAATTTCGCTAATCCTCTTTCAACAGCTTTTGTAGTCTCGTTAGTGCCTTTCTTTACTTTGCCTCCTGTTTCGCGCGCCCTACGTAGCGCTTCATATGCTTTTTCTGCAAGCTCAGGCGGAACTACGAACCTTACGTAAAATGGCTTTTCACTCGACATCTCCTAATCCCTCATCGATCATTTATTGTGAGCATATATCCTATACCACTTTAATTAAGATTTTGGCTACTAAGTTGATAGCGAAAATTTATATACTTCTCCTAATGGATAGAGTAAGCTGAGGAGTGGAGAGAATAATGCCTGTAGTGCGTCAATGTCATTTCTGCGGTCATCCAATACCTCCGGGTACAGGGTTAATGTACGTTAAAACAGACGGAACCATATACTATTTCTGCTCTAGGAAGTGTAGGGTATTCTTCTTCAGAGGTACAGATCCTCGAAAACTTAAATGGACTAGGCGATATCTCAAGGAGGCTCGAGCTTAAAGAAGCGGCAAATATTTGACGTGGGACGACCTTACGCTACCAAAGGGAACCTTATCTCGCTCGTCATCGATTTTCTCGATCCTTCAATTCCATCACTAGCCGTCACCGCAACCATTATAACATCCTTCGAGAATGAATATATTGGGATAAATATGAGCGAGTTCGACGAATGGTGGAGACGTACGCGCAAGCTCTTTGAGGAAATAGACAAAATATTTGATGAAATGTTCCGAGAAGCCCTTAGAGAGGGCGGAGAGGGAAGGATAACGAGATACGGACCTTACGTCTATGGCTTTTCAGTATCTATGGGCCCTGATGGCGTCCCTCGGATCAGGGAGTGGGGTAACATCAAGCCAGGCATCATTAAACCGCGTATCAGCGAAAGCATAGAGCCATTTACCGATGTAATAGAGGAAGAGGACGTGTTCAGAGTGATAATGGATATTCCTGGAGTTGAAAAGGAAAAGATAAATGTTGAAGTTAGCGAGGACGCTGTAGAGGTGTCAGCAAGCGATACTGATCGAAGATACCATAAAGTTGTACACTTACCCAAGAAGGTTAAGCCGGAAACTGCAAAGGCAACGTATAAAAACGGAGTTCTAACAATAACTGTAGAGAAAGTCGAGAAGGGGGAGAAAAGGAAAGGCTTCACAATTAAAGTTGAGTAGTAGCTTGAACTTGAAATGTATACTTAGTCAATTCTCCTTCTCTTAATCCTAATGGCTCTTCTGATCGTTATTTACAAAAAAGTCGCCAGAAAGCCCTTGCTTTAGTGGGGGTGAATGGCGTTGATAGGTTTGAATAATAGTCTTTCTTTTTCAATGTCATAATCCTGAGTCCTTCTTGGAGGGATAGGGTTAACGGGGTCGTGGCACAGCCCCTGCTTCTAAGGTGGAATGGGATGA